>JAJEIJ010000032.1:0-38176 GCA_022827725.1 Acidimicrobiia bacterium | reverse complement strand
CCGGGTAAACCGGGTAAGGCCCGTGGCAGAACACCACGTTGATAGGCCGGAAGTGTACGCATGGCGACATGTTCAGCTGACCGGTACTAATCGGCCGAGGGCTTGGTTCTACATCACTAACTCGATGTCGAACGGGATGTTCGTGCTCGCTGTGGAGTTCTTGAAGCACTGCCTCTTTGACAAGAACATAAAGGTTTCGGTGGCGATGGCGGTGGGGTCACACCCGTTCCCATTCCGAACACGGAAGTTAAGCCCACCAGCGCCGATGGTACTTGGGTGGAGACGCCCTGGGAGAGTAGGTCGCCGCCGGATTTCGAAACAGATGGGGAGCCGAAAGGCTCCCCATCTTCGTTTAACCGCTGGGAACGGGGCGGTCCCGGTAAACTCATGCGGTGTCTTCCGGAGGAGGTTCTGCCCGAAAGCCTCCCAATCGCCGGAGGCCCCCTCAACAACGGACCGGTCAGAGCAAGGGAAGGGCTGGCCAGTCGAGAGGCCGGAACGCAGCGAATAAGGGGCCTCAGAGAAGAGGCGGACCCAATCGCAAAGGGCCCCAGAGCAAAGGAAGAACCGAGTCACTTCCACCCAAGGGGCCGCGGGGGATGGGGGCAGTGGCCCGCAAGGGGGCAGCCAAGATCCACGAAGAACCTTTGCCCGTGGAAGACAAAACCCCACCAGAAGAAGAACTGACCCCTGAAGAGGCCGAGGAAGCCCGCCTGCGCGCCGAGCGCCGCGTCGCTCGCCAAGCACGCACCCAGCAGCTTCGGACAGAAGCCAAAGAGGCGGTTGAGCGGGGCAATCTCGGCGACGCCCCGGTCAAGAAGCCGGAAAGGCGATCGCGGGGCCGCCGGCGCACTCCGTTGTCGGAGAGCGGGTCGTCGACGCATTCCCAGAAGTTGGAGGAGGCAGTCGGCAAACGCATGGCGGCGACGCTCCGACAGCGGCTAGAGCGGGCTGAGGGGGCTTACGAGCAGGAGGACTACCGCAGGGCGTGGCGGTCGTTAGACGGCATGGCCAAAGAGGCGCCCAAGGTGCCCGAGGTGAGGGAGTTAGCTGGTTTGACCCTCTACCGGCTGGGCCGGTGGGAGCTGGCCGCTCGAGATCTGGAAGCTCTCCGAGAGCTCACCGGGCGAACGGATCTCCATCCGGTGCTGGCCGACTGCTACCGGGCACAGCGTCGATGGACCGATGTCGATCTGATTTGGGCCGAGCTGCAAGCCTCCGACGCAAGCTCGGCGGTGCTCTCCGAGGGCCGGATTGTGGCTGCCGGCGCGCTAGGCGACCAGGGGAAGCTCAACGAGGCAGTTGGCGTGCTGTCTAAGAACTTTCAACTGCCCCGGCGGGCCAAAGAGCACCACATGCGCCAGGCCTATGCCCTTGCTGATTTATGCGAGCGAGCCGGGGAAATCCCCCGGGCCCGAGAGCTATTCGGCTGGTTGATTGAGCAAGACGAGCTCTACGTGGACGTTGCTGAGCGATTGGATGCTCTCCGGTAGCGAAAAACCCCTGGGAATACCCCTTGCGGAATCAGCACGCCGGTAAGGTGAGAATCATCCGCACATGGTTCGAAGGAGTAGGCGACCATGGACATCCAAGGACTGTTGGGCGACGAGGCCGAATCGCTCTTATCGCATGAATCCAAGACCATTCCCCGGGAGGATTTGAGCCTTCCCGGCCCCGATTTCGTGGACCGGGTAATGGCGGACACCGACCGCTCTCCCCAGGTGCTGCGCAACCTTCAGTCGCTGTTCGACCATGGTCGCCTGGGCGGCACCGGCTATGTGTCCATACTGCCGGTAGACCAGGGAATCGAGCACTCGGGAGCGGCCTCCTTCGCCCCCAACCCCCGGTATTTCGATCCCGCGGGCATCGTGGAGCTGGCCATCGAGGGGGGCTGCAACGCGGTGGCGTCCACCTTCGGCGTGCTGGGGGCCACATCCCGCCGCTTCGCCCACCGGATCCCCTACATCGTCAAGCTCAACCACAACGAGCTGCTCACCTACCCCAACAAGTTCGACCAGGTGATGTTCGGGTCGGTGGATCAGGCCTTCGACCTGGGCGCGGCCGGCGTGGGGGCCACCATCTACTTCGGCTCAGAGGAGGCCACCCGCCAGATCCAGGAAGTGGCCGAGGCCTTCCACCGGGCCCACGAGCTCGGAATGTTTACCGTGCTGTGGTGCTACCTGCGGAACTCCGAGTTCAAGGTGGACGGCACCGACTACCACGCGGCGGCCGATCTCACCGCCCAGGCCAACCACATCGGAGTGACCATCGAGGCCGACATCATCAAGCAGAAGCTCCCCGAGAACAACGGCGGCTATAACGCCCTCGGGTTCGGCAAGACCCACAAGCTGGTGTACGACGAGCTCACCACCGACCACCCCATCGACCTCACCCGCTGGCAGGTGGCCAACTGCTACATGGGCCGCATCGGCCTCATCAACTCGGGCGGCGCATCGTCGGGGGCCAGCGACCTGGCTGAAGCAGTGCGCACCGCAGTGATCAACAAGCGGGCCGGCGGCCTCGGTCTCATCAGCGGCCGCAAGGCTTTCCAGCGCCCCGTTGCCGAGGGCGTCGAGCTCCTCAATGCCATCCAAGACGTCTACCTCTCCGACTCGGTCACGGTGGCCTAGGCAGACGACTGGGCTGCTTTCGGGCGAGGATGTGCCACTTGAGGCAGCCCACTGGGTAACCTCGGAGTTCGGCATCGCTTAAGCAGGTAGCCATCTGGGATCAAGGAGGATTCCGTGACTGACACCGTGCCGCGTACCGTCGGGACGCGCGAGTTGAACCGCTTGGTGGTTCGGTTTGCGGGCGACTCCGGCGATGGGATGCAGCTCACCGGTGACCGTTTCACCAGTGCTAGCGCGCTGTTCGGCAACGACTTGGCCACGCTGCCGGAGTTCCCCGCCGAGATCCGGGCCCCGCAGGGAACCCTGGCCGGGGTATCGGCCTTCCAAGTGCAGGTGTCCGATCACGACATCACCACCCCGGGCGACGCTCCGAACGTGCTGGTAGCCATGAACCCGGCCGCCCTGCGCAAGGAGCTGGTCCATCTGGAGTTCGGCGGGACCATCATCGTCAACCAGGACGCGTTCATAGAGCGCAACCTGACCAAGGCCGGCTACGACAGCGACCCGCTAGATGACGGCAGCCTCGACAACTACACCCTGTTCAAGGTGCCGATGACCACCATCACCAAGGAGGTCTGCAAGGACCTGGTGGTGAAGCCCCGCGACGCCGAGCGGTCCAAGAACTTCTTTGCCTTGGGCCTCCTGTCTTGGCTCTACAACCGCCCGGCCCAGCCCACGCTGGATTGGATCTCCGCCAAGTTCAAGCGCCAGCAGCTCATCGCCGACGCCAACACGGCCGCCTTCAAGGCGGGTATGGCCTTCGGTGAGACGGCTGAGCTGTTCGACTTCACCTATGAGGTGAAGCCCGCGGTGCTGGAGCCGGGGACCTACACCAACGTGAACGGCAATACTGCGCTGTCCTGGGGACTGGTGGCCGCCAGCCAGCAGGCCAAAGTCCCCCTGTTCTTGGGTTCGTATCCCATCACCCCGGCCAGCGACATCCTCCACGAGTTGAGCCAGCGCAAGAACTTCGGCGTGCGAACCCTCCAGGCCGAGGATGAGATCGCCGCGGTGTGCGCCGCGTTGGGAGCCTCCTTCGGCGGCCATCTGGGAATTACCACCACCAGCGGGCCGGGCATCGCTCTCAAAGGCGAGACCATCGGCCTGGCCGTCAGCCTTGAGCTTCCCCTTCTAGTGATCAACATCCAGCGGGGTGGCCCGTCCACCGGGCTGCCCACCAAGACCGAGAGCGCCGACCTCATGCAGGCCATGTACGGGCGCCATGGGGAGTCGCCGGTGCCCATAGTGGCCGCTTACTCCCCGTCGCAGTGCTTCTTCGCTGCCATCGAGGCAGCTCGCATTGCCCTGAAATATCGCACGCCGGTGATTCTTTTGTCCGACGGCTATCTGGCCAACGGCAGCGAGCCCTGGCTTCTACCCGACGTGTCGACGCTGCCCGACTTGACGGTGGAGTTCGCCACCGGGCCCAACCACACCGAAGAAGACGGCACCGAGGTGTTCTGGCCCTACCTGCGCGACCCCGAGACCAAGGCCCGCCCCTGGGCGGTTCCCGGCACGCCCGGCCTCACCCACCGCATCGGCGGCATTGAGAAAGAAGACGGCAGCGGCAACATCAACTACGAGCCCGACAATCACGGCTATATGGTGAAGCTGCGCGAGGAGCGGGTGGCCCACATTGCCAACGACATCCCGCCCACCATGCTCGAGGGCGACATCGACGACGCCGATCTGCTGGTGCTGGGCTGGGGCTCCACATGGGGCGCCATCACCAGCGCCGTCATGCGGGCTCGGGAGGAGGGCCGCAAGGTGGCCCATGCCCACGTCACCCACTTGAACCCGTTGCCCAAGGACCTGGGCGACATTGTGCGCCGCTACCCCAAGGTGCTGGTGCCGGAGATGAACCTGGGGCAGTTCTGCCGCATTATCCGGTCCGAGTTCCTGGTCGACGCCCAATCGGTCGCCAAGGTGGAGGGGGTTCCCTTCACCGCGGCTGAGCTTCACTCACACATCAACGGAGTCCTTGATGACTGACGTGCCCACAACCACTAAGGCTGATTGGACCAGCGACCAAGAGGTTCGCTGGTGCCCTGGCTGCGGGGACTACTCGATTTTGACCGCAGTGCAGATGCTCATGCCCGATCTTGACGTTCGGCGTGAGGACACCGTGTTCATCTCGGGGATTGGCTGCGCGGCCCGATTCCCTTACTACATGAATACCTATGGGATGCACGGAATCCACGGACGGGCCCCTGCGCTGGCCACCGGCCTGGCCATGGCCCGCCCGGAGCTGCATGTGTGGGTGGTCGGCGGCGACGGCGACATGCTGTCCATCGGCGGCAATCACCTGCTTCACTCCCTTCGCCGCAACGTGAACCTCAACATCTTGTTGTTCAACAACCAGATCTACGGGCTGACCAAGGGCCAGTACTCGCCCACCAGCGAGATCGGCAAGGTCACCAAGTCCACCCCGGCCGGCAGCATCGACGAGCCGTTCAATCCCATCTCGGTGGCGCTGGGGGCGGAGGCCAGCTTCGTGGCCCGCACCCACGACATGGATCGCCAGCACATGATGGAGATGTTCCGGCGGGCCCACGATTTCCCCGGAGCCGCCTTTGTGGAGGTGTTCCAGAACTGCAACGTGTTCAACGACGGGGCATTTGGGGCCATCACCAAGAAGGACAAGCGGGCCTCCATGCTCATCCCCCTCGAGCACGGAAAGCCCATCCGCTTCGGGGAGAACAACGAGAAGGGCGTGGTCATCAACCCGCAGGGGAGTGCCGAGGTGGTCGATGTGGCCGACGTCGGCGAGTCGGCCCTGCTGGTTCACGACGAGACCCGCCAGGACCCCAGCTTGGCCTTTGCCTTGTCCCGTCTCTCGGCGGGCCCGTTCGAGCCGACCCCCATCGGGGTGTACCGAGCGGTGGAGCGCTCGGAGTACGCCACCGAGGCCAGCAAACAGCTCGCCATGGCCCAAGAGCAGTCCGGTCCTGGCGACCTCGAGGCCCTGCTCCATTCCCGGCCCACCTGGGAAGTCTCCTGAGCAACGACCATTCCATGACAGAGCGTCCCGCCCCTGGCGGTTGGGTGCTCGATCTGGACGGAGTGATCTGGGTAGGGAACACCCCGATCCCTGGATCGGCAGAAGCAGTCGAACGGATACGCAGGTCGGGCGCGACTGCGGTATTTGTAACAAATGCCTCAGACAAGACCATGGCTGAAGTGGAGGCAAAGCTGGCCAGCTGTGGCATAGATGCCACTGGGTCGGTGATTACCTCCGCCACTGCAGCTGGACGACTAGTTCATCCGCACGAACGGGTGCTTGTGGTGGGCGGACCCGGCATTGTGGAGGCTGTGGAAATGGCAGGAGGCCAGGTGTGTACATCTGAGCCAGCCGACGCAGTCATCGTGGGGATCAATCCTGACTTCGATTATGACGCGCTAAGCCGGGCTATGCGGGCGGTAAGGGGTGGGGCCCGATTGATCGGCAGTAACCACGACCCCAGCTATCCCACTGAGTCCGGACTGGAGCCTGGGGGAGGAGCGATAGTGGCTGCCGTGGCTGCGGCGGCGGAAGCTGTACCGATTGTGGCTGGCAAACCCAATCAACCAATCGTCGATTGCGTACGGAGCCGAATTGGCCCTACTGGCGTAGTGGTGGGGGACCGCCCCGACTCAGACGGCCGATTCGCCCAGGCGTTGGAATACGAGTTCGCCTTGGTACTGACCGGGGTGACCGGACCCGACGACCTGCCGGTGGCCCCGGAGCCACAGCACTGCGCGCCGGACCTCGTCACTTTGGTCGACCAGATGGGGTTTGAATAGGTGGGATGAAGGGACCGCGCCGGAGGCTGGACACCGAGTTGGTTCGCCGCGGTTTGGTAACGAGCCGAGATCGGGCCCGGGAGGCTGTGGCCTCCGGCCAGGTCACCGTAAACGGAGCAGTGGCCCAGAAATCGGCCCGCTTGGTGCTACCCGGTGATGCCCTGGAATTAGTCGGCCCGCCTGCTCGGTATGTAAGTCGGGGAGGTGAGAAGTTGGAGAGTGCGTTGACTGCCTTCGGCTTGGATGTCGCCGGCTTGCGGTGCTGCGACGTGGGATCGTCCACCGGAGGATTCACCGACTGCCTCTTGCAAAGAGGCGCAGCCGAAGTGGTGGCTATCGACGTGGGCCGAGCCCAATTGCATGAGCGCCTGATCAACGATCACCGGGTGTCCCTCTACGAACGCACCGATATCCGCGACGTCAACCCGTCCGCCATCGGGGCGCCGTTCGACCTGGTGACCGCGGATGTGTCCTTCATCTCGCTGACTTCGATCTTGGACTGTCTGGTGAGACTGGTGTCCTCGGGTGCCCCGGTATTGGTTTTGGTAAAGCCCCAGTTCGAGGTGGGACGCAGATTGGCAAACAAGGGTCGCGGTGTTATCCGCGACCCCGAGCAATGGCAGGTTGCAATCGATCGGGTGTTAACGGCAGCCACAGAATTCGGCATCCCGGCTCAGGAGGCTGCCCCCTCGGTACTAAAGGGGGCACAGGGCAACACGGAGTTCTTTTTGCGTCTGGAGCGCGGCGGCGCGGCCTCATCAGTGGATTCCGCTCAAGTGGTTGCCCAATCCGTCACTGGGGATGGATAGCCTGACCGCGGCGGCATCCGCTGCTGAGCTTCCCCCCAACACGAAGAGCCAGTGGCTGATGAATGAAGAAGCAAGCCTTGATAAGGCGTCTGCGGAAGGTCGCGAAAGATCGGGGTGTAGCTCTGCATCTCTTGCGGCAGGGACGGCACGAAGTCTGGCAGTTCGGGGAGGAGCGGCTGGTGATCCCCCGTCATCCGGAAATCGATGAACACACAGCGAGAGGTATATTGAGACGAGCGCAGGAGTCATCCAGGAGCAGCAATGGCTGATATTCCAACCCCAGATAGCACCTTCAGGGTGGTTGCCCGCGAGGGTGACGAGTGGTGGGGCATCCAAGTTAGGGAGCTGGATTGGGTTTTCTCCCAAGCCCGCCGCCTCCATGATGTGGAGGAGGCCGTTCGGGATGCCATAGCTGCTTATTTCGATGTGCCTGCCAGCGAAGTGGGGCCCATTGTTATAGACGAGGTGATAGCAGCTGGCACCAGCTTCTCCCCGAACGGCATCCAGCCGGTTGCGTCATAGCTCTATGGCTGCAATTGCCCTCTTTGTTCACGCTGATCGGCCGGAAGCGCTGAAGCTGGCGACTGGCCTGATCGATCGCCTGGACGGCGACGGTCATCAAATTCGGCTGACCCCCGAGTCCGCTGAGGCAGTAAATCGCACCGACCTCGCCCGTCAGGACGACGATATAGGCGAAAAGCTCGACTTGGCGGTGAGCTTGGGGGGAGACGGCTCCATGCTCCGAGCGGTTACCGCGGTGGCTGATGACGGGGTACCGGTTCTCGGGGTCAACTACGGGTCACTGGGCTACCTCACCGGGATCGAGCCGGATGCCGCCTCTGACGCGGTTGAGCGATTCCTTGCGGGCGACTATCAGATCGAAGAGCGCATCCGACTGAGCTGTCGCCTCAACGGTGGCACGGAGGTGAGCGCCCTCAATGAGGCCATCGTGGAGAAGGTTGATAGTGGTCGCACCGTGAACCTGGCCGTTCACATCGACGGGGAGTTCTTTACCAGCTACGCCGCCGATGGGCTGATCGCGGCCACACCAACCGGCTCCACCGCCTATTCGCTATCGGCCGGCGGGCCTATTCTGGCCCCGACCATGCACGCGCTCATCCTGACGCCTGTGGCCCCCCACACTCTGTTTGACCGCAGCCTGGTGCTTCTGCCATCGAGCGAATTGGTAGTGGAGGTGTTGGGGGACCGTCCGGCCGCGGTGGCAGTAGACGGCCGTTCGCTGGGAGAGTTGGGTGAGGGCGGCTCGCTGACCGTCTCAGTCTCAGACCAGCCTGCACGTCTCGTCACTCTCGGTCAACGAGGATTCCACCAGGCCCTAAAGTCGTCCTTCGGCCTGTCCGACCGCTGACAGGGGCCCAGACGATGCTGACTGAGCTGGCAGTAGAGAACCTGGGGGTGATCGAGCGGCTCAATCTGGTGCTGGGACCGGGCATGACTGCGCTGACTGGGGAGACTGGGGCGGGAAAAACCCTGGTAGTGACGGCGGTGGACTTGCTCTTGGGCGGTCGTGCCAATCCGTCGTTGGTGCGGATAGGTGCCGATGAGGCCACCGTCGAGGGCCGATTCGACCACCAGGGGGAGGAGGTCGTGCTTCGGCGGGTGGTGCCCGCCGACGGCCGGGCCAGGGCGTACGTCGATGGGCGGCTGGCTTCGGCTGCCACTCTGGCCGAACTGGGTGCAGAGCTGGTGGACCTGCACGGCCAGCACGAACACCAGTCGCTATTGCGCCCTGTCCATCAGCGGGCTGCTCTGGATCGATTCGGGGATGTGGACTTGGCACTTCTCATGGAGGCTCGGGCCGCGTTGGCTGACTTGAATCGACGACGCGCCGAGCTGGGCGGCGACGAGCGGTCTCGTGCTCGGGAGATCGAGCTATGCCGATTCCAGCTAGCCGAGCTGGATGAGGCCGGCTTGGAGAACCCCGACGAGGAAGAAGCGCTCAAGGCTGAAGAGGCGGTGCTGTCCGACGCCGCGGCCAGCCGGGACGCAGCCCGGCAGGCTGCGATGTCTCTGGGTGCCGATGGCGCAGTAGGTGCCGGGCTGGCCCAGATAGCCGCGGCGTTGGAAGGACGGCCGCCGCTGGAGGGTCAGCATGAGCGACTGGTCAACTTGCTTGCCGAGGTTGGCGATCTATCGACCGAGTTACGGCGCGCCACAGAGTTGATCGATGAGAACCCTGTCCGGCTGACCGAGGTCCGCCAGCGCCGGGAGCTGCTGGTGGATCTTCGCCGCAAGTACGGGGAGACCGTGAGCGAGGTCATGGAGTTCCATCGAGACCTGTCGGCCCGCTTAGCGGAGTTGGAGGACTTTGACCGCTTGGCCAAAGACCTCGATGGGGAACTCGATCGCCGCAGCGCCGCGGTGGCTGAAGCAGGGGCTGAAGTGGGTGCGGCTCGACGACAGGCGGCTCAAGGGCTGGGCGCAGAGGTGACCGCCAACCTACGGGAGCTGGCCATGCCCCGAGCCGAGGTGCAAGTAGAGGTGGGCGACGATCCCGGAGACGACGTGGACATCCTGCTGGCCGCCAACAGTGGTGTTCCCGGCCTGCCTCTGGCATCGGCTGCGTCCGGGGGAGAGCTGGCCCGGGTCATGCTGGCCCTCCGGCTGGTTGTCAGTGCGGGTCCTCCGGTTTTGGTTTTCGACGAAGTAGACGTCGGCATCGGCGGCCAGGTGGCTCAGACCGTGGGACAGGCGCTTTCCCGCTTGACTGCCGATCACCAGGTGTTGGTGGTCACCCACTTACCCCAGGTAGCGGCCTGTGCCGACCGGCAGGTGAGCATCGTCAAGCACGACGATGGCTCAACCACGTCGGTGACCGCCGAGTCCTTGGAGGGGGAGGAGCGGATCGTCGAGCTTTCCCGCATGCTTTCCGGATCGCCCGACAGCGAGAGCGCCCGCCGCCACGCCTCTGAGCTTCTCGAGATGTCCCAGGGCTGAGGCCCTCCGAGCCCCCACAAATGTCCCAAGGCAGCAGGTGACCGGTTCTACGGGTCCACCAGTCGTCGCTCCTCCCCGCTAAGCTTGGCAGGCGTGACCAAGCACATCTTTGTGACCGGCGGTGTGGCGAGTTCGCTGGGCAAAGGGCTTACGGCCTCATCTCTGGGGCGTTTGCTCAAGCAACGGGGTCTTCGGGTGACCATGCAGAAGCTGGACCCGTACATCAATGTGGACCCCGGCACCATGAACCCCTTCGAGCACGGAGAGGTGTTCGTGACCGACGACGGCGGCGAGACTGATCTGGATCTCGGCCACTACGAACGGTTCATCGACGAGAACCTCACCAAGCTCTCCAACGCCACCACCGGCTCCATCTACTCCTCGGTCATCGCCGCCGAGCGCCAAGGCGAGTACTTGGGCAAGACCGTTCAGGTGATCCCCCACGTCACCAACGAGATCAAGAGCCGCATCGCCAGCTTGGTGTCCGACGATATCGACGTGGTCATCACCGAGATCGGCGGGACCGTGGGCGATATCGAGATCCTCCCCTTCTTGGAGGCCATCCGCCAGGTGCGTCTGGACGTGGGGCGAGGCAACGTCTGTTACATCCACGTCACCCTGGTGCCCTTCATCGGCCCAACCGGCGAGCAGAAGACCAAGCCCACCCAGCATTCGGTGACCGAACTCCGCAGCCGAGGCGTCCAGCCCGACGCCATCGTGTGCCGCAGCGAGTCGCCCATCACCGACGAGTTGAAGCGCAAGATCTCCAGCCTGTGCGACGTGGACGTGTCGGCGGTGGTCAACGCGGCCGACGCCGACAGCATCTACGAGATTCCCCTGGTACTCCACGATGAAGGCCTCGACGGCGTGGTGTGCGACATCTTGCGCTTGGATGTCCCCGACCCCGATCTGGCCGACTGGCAGTGGCTGAACCAGCGGTTGGAGATGGCCCAGCGCACCGTGCGCATCGGACTCATCGGGAAGTACGTCACGCTCCCCGACGCCTACCTGTCAGTGGTGGAGGCCCTGAACCACGCGGGCATACATCACGGCGCCTCGGTGGAGATCGAGTGGATTCAGGCGGAGAGCGTCGAAGGCCTCATGGTCGACAGTGTGATGAGCGGGCTGGACGGCATCGTGATCCCCGGCGGGTTCGGCGAGCGGGGGATTGAGGGCAAGGTCAACGCTGCTTCCTACGCTCGGGAGAACGGTTTGCCCTGCCTGGGCCTGTGCCTGGGCCTCCAGGTGATGACCATCGACTACGCCCGCAACGTGTTGGGCCTGGCCAACGCCCATTCCAGCGAGTTCGACCCCAGCACGCCGTGGCCGGTGATCGACCTGATGGAATCGCAGCGCGGAATCACCGACAAGGGCGGTACCATGCGGCTGGGGGCGTGCCTGGCCAAGCTCCAACCGGGAACCAAGGTGGCCGAGGTGTACGGAGCCGAGGTGGTGTCGGAGCGCCACCGCCACCGCTATGAGTTCAATCCCAAGCTCCGGGGCCGCTTTGAGGGCACCGACTTCGTGCTTGCCGGGGAGTCCCCCGACGGCCTGCTGGTGGAGTTCATCGAGCTCGACGGTCATCCCTGGTGGGTGGGAACCCAGGCCCATCCCGAGTTCAAGAGCCGCCCCGACCGGCCCGCCCCGCTGTTCTGCGGCTTGGTGAAGGCCGCGTTGGATCGCCAGGAGAGCGGAATGGCTGCCGATGAGGCCGCTCGATCCAGTGCAGGGGAAGAGGTCCCAGAGCAGGCCGAGGCGGTACCCGAGGCCTCTACCGCAGCCCATCGTTGAGAGACTGCGAAGTGGCGGGAGTCGAAAACGGGGAAGGCTTCACCCCGATTGGAGAGCGGCAGGGGTGGCAAGGGCGAGTTGTGTCGCTGAGCGTCGCCGAGATCAGAGCCCCCGATGGCTCGATCTATGAGCGGGAGATCGTCCGCCATCCCGGCGCCGCGGTGATCGTGCCCGTTGACGGCGAAGAGGTCATCATGGTCCGCCAGTATCGCCCTGCCGTGAATCGGGAGCTGCTGGAGATTCCTGCCGGCAAACTCGACAACAAAGACGAACCCCCGGAAATGACCGCCCAGCGGGAGTTGGAAGAGGAGATCGGCAAGCGAGCCGGACATCTGGAGCTCTTGGCCGTCTTCCACAACTCTCCGGGATTCTGCGACGAAATCACCCACTGCTATCTGGCCACCGATCTGACCGACGCCGATCGCCGTCCTCACGGCATCGAGGAGCAGCACATGGCCATCGAGCGCATCAAGTTGGCTGAGGTCACGAACTTGGTCGCCTCCGGGGAACTGGCCGACGCCAAGTCGATCGTCGGTCTGATGCTGGCCCTAGAGCACCTGCGGTGAGTCCCCAGTGCCTGCCACGGTGAGCGCAGGGGGTGGGGTTGAGGAGTTTTTGGATTGGCTGGTGCTGGAACGGGGCCGCGCCCCCCGCACTCGTGAGGCCTATCGCCGAGACCTGAACGGCTACTGCGAGGTCTTGGCCTCTCGGGGCCGCAGCCCCGACACGGCCAGCGAAGAGGACATCTTGGCGTTCATGGGCCACCAGCAGAGCCGGGGGATGGCCCCAGCATCGGTGAAGCGGGCGATGACCGCGGTGCGGACCTTCCACCAGTTCCTCGTCATGGAGGGTCTGCGCGCCGATGACCCCGGTTCCCATTTGGAGCTTCCCACGGTGCCCAAAGCCGTGCCCAAAGCGCTGAGCGAGGCCGAAGTGGAGGCCATTCTCGACGCTGTGATCGGCACCGATCCGGTGTCACGGCGGGATCGGGCCATGTTGGAGATGCTCTACGGCACCGGTATGCGCATCAGCGAGCTAGTGGGGATGTCGCTGACTGACTTGGACATGAGCGAAGCCACCGTTCGGGTTCTGGGAAAGGGCCAGAAGGAGCGGGTACTGCCGGTGGGCCGATGCGCCCTTGAGGCGCTCACTGCCTGGCTGGTTCCGGCCGGCCGGGGAGAGATAGAGCCGGAGCGCTGGGCATCCCAGCACGACCAAGAAGCGGTTTGGCTCAACCAGCGGGGTCGGCGCCTGACTCGGCAGGGCGCGTGGGGTGTGGTGAAGAAGAAGGCTCAGCAGGTGGGGCTGGGGGCCAAGGTCTCCCCTCACGTGTTCCGCCATTCATGCGCCACCCACATGTTGGATCACGGTGCCGACATCAGGGCGGTGCAGGAGATCTTGGGCCATGCCTCCATCAGCACCACGCAGGTGTACACCATGGTGTCCAAGGAGAAGCTGTGGGATACCTATCGCGCCGCCCATCCTCGGGCGGTCTTGGACCGTTGATCCACCTGATTCGTCGCTTCTTTCAGTCGATTGTCGACAAAGGTCCCGATCCCGTCCAAGAAGCCTGGCTTCTCGGCCTGCTCAGCGGCGCTGAGTCTGCGCTCTACCGACAGATGAGTCCGGCCGACCGCAGCCACGCACTGCGCTCGTCCCGATGCCCCGCGCTGGTGGACGATGCCCAGCGGGTGGCGGCGGCGCTTCACGATGTGGGAAAGATCCATGCTGGTCTGGGGACTTGGGCTCGTGTGGCCGCCACCCTGGCGGGAGCGGTCTTTCCCACCCGTCTACGGGGCCGATGGGCCGATTACCGGGATCACCCCCGTTTGGGTGCGGCCATGCTGCTTGAGGCGGGCAGCGCCCAGATCACTGTGGTGTGGGCTGCGGAACACCACCTTCCCCTCGCAAAATCCTCCCTGTCTCCCGAAGTGGCTACCGCCCTGGCTGCCGCAGATCAATAGGGGAGCCGGTTCGGCCTGCGCCGACAGATAAGAGCGCCGCCCTCCGATGCCGGTAGGCTTTTCGGCGTGCGCACCGAGATTCCCAAGATCATCAGCGTCGACGACCATCTCGTAGAGCCCGCCCACCTGTGGCAGAGCTGGCTGCCTGAGCGGTTCAAGGAGCGAGGGCCGCGGGTCGAGCGCCGCCGGGTGGGGCAGATCACCTATACCGGTGGACCCAAGATGTACACCTACGAGCTGGACGTAGAAGACGCGCCGTGGGGCGACGTGTGGTTCTACGAGGATCTGGTGTATCCCAACAAGCGCCACGTGGCCGCTGTGGGCTTCGACCGCGACGACATGGATGCGGTGCCCATCACCTTCGACGAGATGCGCCCGGGCTGCTACGACCCCAAGGCCCGGGTGGAGGACATGGAGATGAACCATGTGGAGGCGTCGCTGTCATTCCCGACGTTCCCTCGGTTCTGCGGCCAGACCTTCCTAGAAGCCGAGGACAAGGAACTGGCCTTGGCCTGTGTGCATGCCTACAACGACTTCATGATCGAGGAGTGGTGCGGCGACTCAAACGGGGCGCTCATCCCCCTGGCCATCATCCCGCTGTGGGATGCGGATCTGGCCAAGGCCGAGGTAGAGCGCAATGCCGCTCGGGGCTGCCACGCCGTGTGCTTCTCGGAGATCGCTCCCAATCTGGGCCTGCCCAGCATCCACACCGACTACTGGGATCCATTCTTCGCTGCCTGCCAGGACACCGCCACCGCGGTGTGCATGCACATCGGCTCATCGTCGGTAATGCCCGCGGCCTCACCCGACGCACCCCCCGCGGTGGCGGCCTCGCTCAGCTTCAACAACGCCATCGCGTCGATGAGCGACTTCTTGTTCTCCGGGGTGCTGGTGCGGTTCCCCGAGATGAAGCTGGCCTACTCCGAGGGTCAAATCGGGTGGATCCCCTACATCTTGGAGCGCTGCGACGACGTGTGGAGCGAGCACCGGGCCTGGGGCGGGGTCAAAGACGCCATTCCCGAGCCGCCGTCCACCTACTACTACCGGCAGATCTACGGCTGCTTCTTCCGCGACAACCACGGTTTGAAATCGCTGGACGAGGTCGGGGTGGACAACGTGACGTTCGAAACCGACTACCCCCATACCGATACAACGTGGCCCCACACCAAGAAGGTGGCCGAGGACATGATGGGCCACCTGCCCCCCGACGTGGTCCACAAGCTGGTGCGGGGTAACGCCGCCCGCCTCCTCAATCTTGACATCGACTGACGGGCACCTCGACTTCTCAGCTACAAGCTCCGTAGGCGCCTCCACAGGGTGGCGGGTCTTGAGGTATTGGGCTGCTGGGGTGTGGTGGGCTGCCAAGTGCTTGGTGTAGTGAACGGCGGTTGCCGAGGTCCTCCATCGGCCTGCGAGCATGAGCCCGGCTATGTCGATGCCCGAGCTGGCGAGGTCTTGGGCCATTCCCACGCGCAGGGAGTGGCTGGAGATATTGGTGGGATCGATCCCGGCGGCTTGAGCTGCGGCTCTGAGGCGGCGGGTAACGGTTTTGGATGAGAAAACGAATACTCGGTCGCCGGGGTTGGCGTTGGCGGGCTTGAGGCGGGCGAGTGCCTGAACAGTGCATTCTGAGATGGGCGCGACAGCGCCTTTGCCGGTTTGGTCGGTCTTCGACCTCCGGATCCAAACCGTTCCACACCCGTCGTCGGACGGCAGGTCGAGGTCGCCCCAGGTGAGGGCGAGCAGTTCCCCACAGCGCAGCAAGGCGTCGTGGGCGAGGAAGACCATGGCGATATCGGCATCGGCGCGCTCTTGGGCCTGCTGGGGGGTTTCCAGTCGCCCTCCGGGCTGGTTGTTTCGGGGCGTGGGGGCGGCGGCTGCGATGGCTTCGATCTGGTGTCGCCGCAGCGGTTCGGCTTGTTTTGGGAAGATGCCCTGGGCAGCGGCGTGGCGGGTGATTCCGGCCAATAGCCAGCCGACCTGGTGGTTGCGGGCCGGGTTGGGATCGGGGCGACCGCGGAGCTTGTGGGCCACCGCGGCGAGGTAGGTTCGTAGGGTGGAGGGCTTTTTTCCTTCCCTGTAGAGGCTGGCCAGCCAGCGTTGGATGTTCTCGGCAGTTGGGGCGGAGTGCGGCTGGTAGTTGGCATTCGCCCAGCGAGTCCAGCTGTTCCACCCGGTTCTATAGGTCTTGCGGGTATTCTCGGCCAGCGCAAACGTCTTGGCGTGCTCGATCAACCCGTCGACCGGCCAGCAAGCCGGACCGGTTTCTAGCGCTTGGAAGACCGCGGCGATCTCAGCGGCATCGCCTACAGCGTCATATGAAAAGGCTGGGGGGGGGGGGGGGGATGATGTTTCATTACTGTTTTCCTAGTCAACACCCGTTGCGCAATTCGAGTCGGAATCAGCCCTTGTTCGCCTGGCTGGCAGCGCGTCAACGCGGCGGATAAATGCCTTTATTGCCTACCTCGGATTCAATGTGTTTGTCAACCTCTGCCCGGACAGGAGTCGGCACAGCCCTGCCGCATGGCAAGACATAATCCCACTTGAACAGGCAAAACAGCTCCCGAGCCAGCGAGCCCTGCCCGCCGAACGAACAGGTCTCCCGCCGCCGCCACGACACCGACCGACACGGGACTGGTGCCTAGCTAGCAGCCGCCGCACAACTAGGACCGAGAACAATCCACCGCCTCGTCCGCTCTTCCAGATCAGGCGAATCCCCAGCCCGAGACAGGGTTCCCGCACCAGCAGCTCGGCTATTCCCGCCAGATCCGCGGTGCTTCCAACGCGGCGGATAAAGGCATTTATCCGCTGTGTACCAGAACCCCTCAGGAGAGCCACCCCATGTCTGCACTGTCCAAGCCTGACCGCTCGAAAGAAACCGCCAAGACGGCCGCACCTTCAAAGCCGCCCGAAGGGGGCCGCCCGACGTTCCGCCGTTGTCTTGCCTTGTTCGCTGTGTTCTGTGTTGCGGCGGCTCTGCTGCCCGCAGCGGCCAGCGCCCACGATCCGACCACCACACGAACAGAGAAACAAAAAAGAGAGTCCTATCAGGTAGAGGTGGGCGAAGAGCGGGTAATCGACTACTACCAGAGAGTGAGGGTTGAGCCCAAGTGGATAACGATTCCAGCCTACAACTACACCAATGTTCCCCAGTATGAGGATGTGGTGACTATGAAGTTCGTCGGGAACAAGAAGGTCAGAATCCCGCCCTACACCAAATCAGAGCGGGTAGCGCCATTCACCAAGACAGTCCCGGTTTACGGGAACAAACTAACCGTGAAATGCACAGAGCTGGTTTATGGCGATCCCAAAAGTCGGATATGTTGGCCCGAGACTGTGAGGGTGCAGACCGGCACCAAGACGGTCCCCGCCTACAACTACAAGCAGGTTCCCGCCTACAACTACACCAACATTCCCCAGTATGAGGATGTGGTGACTAAGAAGTTCGTCGGGAACAAGAAGGTCAGAATCCCGCCCTACACCAAATCACAAGAAGTCTTCAACTACGAACAGCAGCCGGTCTACAAGACAGTCAAGAAATACGAGACCAGATACCGCATGGTGGGCACCGGGGAATACGAAACCACCACAACCCACACCCCCCACACCTGCACTCCCCCCAAAGTTCTGCAAGGACACGACGACTGCGTAGACCCGCCCGATCCCACGCCCGATCCCGTCTCCTGCCCGACTGGATACCAGACGTTGGCCACATTGCCCACAACAGTTCAACGCCCCGGCTCAAATGAAGAAGCGAAAGTAGCAACGGAACAGCAGATAAAAGACAACCCCGGCATGGTCAACTATGCGGTACACCAACAACGCCTCAACGCGACAAGCGACTGCTACACACTTGTCTACCCTGAAATACTGGAAAGCGATTTCGACCTATTAGGTGTCATTATTGATGGTGTGACGTGGTTCTACAAGGAAGGTGAGAAGTTCGTTGAGAACGGCGTTGAGTATGTCGTCAAGGGCGGAAAACGTGCTCTTGAAATAGCAGAGGACTATGTGCTCTCACCAGCAGAAGAAGCGGCTAAGGCGGCGGTAGATGCAGCTATAAAAGCCCTCGAAACTACCGACAGATTCCTTGAAACAGCACTGTGCAATTATGTGGGTGGAGCAATAGTAATAGTCAGCACAACAAGTCCCAATTTAGCGGCCAACCCGGTGGCCGTTAGGACGTTGTCGGCTGCGGCGCTGGCAACAGCAGGTAGCACGGCAACAATTGCAGGCATAGCAGTAGCAGCAGCAGTTCTTGGTTATTGCGCATACAAAGCTAACTCTGGTTCCGACGATTCCGACGACGATGATTCGGGCGGGTCGGTTCCCGCTCCGGCTTCTGGTTTGTCGGCTAGTGCGGGGGCCGGGCAGATCGCGGTGTCTTGGTCTGCTTCGGCGACGGTTCCCGCGGCTGGGTTCGGGTATCGGGTGCAGTGGAAACCCGCGGCCGACGCGTGGGGTGGGGCCTCGGCGGGGTCTGCGGACTTGGACCACGGCTCGGACTTGGCGACCTCTTACACGATCACCGGGCTTGTGAACGGCTCGGCCTACGACGTGCGGGTGGCGGCGTTCAACGCTGATGGCGTCTCAGACTGGATCACCGGCCAAACCACCCCCGCAAAGCCCAAGCCCGAGCCCAAGCCCTCTTTGGCGTTCGACTCTGTTTCGTGCGCGTCGTCGGGCTCGGGCTGGGTCATCTCGGTTACTTGGAGCAAAACCCCCGAAACCCTCAAACCCGACATCTGGGCGAACGAGGCCAAAAACCGCGGCCACCGCGGATTCCAAACCGCGGTCGCGGGCACCTCGACGACGTTCGACGTGCCAAACGCCGGTTGGTACCAAGTCGGAATGCAGGCCAAGATCGCCGGAAACAAAAAAGTAGGCGACGACGAGCCGGTGCGCTGCCGATAGAGCCGCGCCCTAGCTGAACCGTTCGGGCCCATCGCGACCGGGCTGGGGGTTGGCGGCGGCTCGTGCTCAGGCAGGCACGCTTCCAGACTGAGCGCCCCCACAGCGCCCACCGCCACCCACGGGGCCACCACGTCGGGCTGAGCGCCCAAGGATCAGCTCTCGGGAATCGGGGAATCGACGTGGCAGGGTTGCTGGTGAACGAAAAGCCTTAGCTGATACATCTGAGCCACTCCTATAGCCACCACACCGGCGATGGTGATCCCGAAATACCACAGCCCTTTAGGGTTCAAGAGAACCAAGGGAGCACCAGCGGCAGCGCCAGCGGCAGCGCCAACCACCCACGACAGCCAGATTGACCGCCAGACCTTCGAGTTTCGAGCTTTGCGCAGGATGTGAGTAAGCGTCATGCCATAACGGTAGCTGGCCGGGATGGGCTGCTCAACAGCGCCGCGGCGGCAACCCTAAACGCTTACTCATAGGGTCGCCGCCGCGAACCGGGCCAAGCATATGCGCCCCGCCCGAGCGGCTGTTGCCCGCTGGGCGGGTCTGTCAGACGCTCCCTTGTCAAGCGGCGAGTGGTTGGTGTTGTTTTCGGGTGGTTTCGTCGCGCCACATTCGGCGGATGATTCGGTTGGCGAGTTGGCGTTTGTGGGCTCGGCGGGCTTCTCGTCGGGTTTTGCCCTCTGAGGTCTTGCGGGCGAGGTAGGCGGCTGCTTGGGGCTGGGTTCGCTGCTGGGTGACCGACGCTATGTGGAGCACTGAGTTGATGCGCCGGTTGCCTTTGAAGTCCAGCCGGTGCTTGACGGGGTCGCCGGTGCCTTCGCCTGAGGAGAGCGCGACGGCGCCGGTGCCGCACCAGCGGGCGAAGTTGGACTCGCGGTTGAAGCGGCGGGGGTCGCCGACCTCGCATATCAGGGTGGCTGCGGCGATGGTTCCGATACCTGGTTCGTCGCGCAGGGTGGTGCCGTGGCGGTCTAACAGCTCGTCGATGAGGCGTTCCAGGCGGCGGATCTTTTGGCGTGCGGTGCGGTCTTGGTCGATGAACGCCTGGAGCCACTCGAGGCGGTACGCGCCGGCTGGGGTCGTGTCGGTGGCGGGGTCGATCGCTTCGAGGCGGCGCAGCCGGCCTTCGATCTTGCCGGCTGTGGTGAGCTGGTCGCGGATCTCTGCGGGGAGCTTGGCGATCTGGTCGGCGACGTGGTGCAGCATCAGCGTTCTGGCTGCTACCAGGGCGCGGCGGTGCTCCAAGACGGCTTCGACCTCAGCGACGAGCGGGTCGCAGGCCCTCCAGCGCCTGCACGGGCCCGAGCGTCGGCTCGGCCAACAGCGCCCGCGCCGAGGCGACGGCATCGACGGCATCGGTCTTGTCCAGCCGCCGCGAGCGGCGCTGGGCCGCCGAGCGCGAAGCGGGGACCTCGCGGGCGTCGAATCCCGCCGCCACAAGCGCGATCGCGACGTGCGCCCCCCACTTCGCCGACCCCTCGACCCCGACCCGGCAAACGGCGCGGGACTCGAACAGGTCGATCGCCTCGCCGTAGCCGGCCGCGGTGTTCGCGAAGGCCTCACAGCCGATCCCGACGCCGTGGGGGTCGACGATGCCGACGGTGAAGGTGTCCTGGTGGGGGTCGATGCCCCCTACTGGAAATGTCATGATGTGCTCCTGCTGGAATCAATGTTCCGGTGGGTCCGGGATCGGCAGGGGCGCTTCGTCACATCCGAGTCGAGAAAATCAGGCTCCCTTCACCACAGGAGCGCACCTGCCGGCCCCACACTCGACGCGACACGTCTGACAACAGGCACACGGCCAATATTCTGTGGAGTCAACGCCAAGCGCAGGACCGGACCGTAACCCCCTGGCCGAGGACCCCGGCAACCACAACAATCACACTCGGGGTTTTTGTGTGTCGAGCGTGGTCTGAGGGTCCGCGGCCGGGTGCTGTGGGCCGGGAAGGATCATGTCTGTGGGTGATCAGGATATGCCGGCTGTGCCGGCGGAAGAGGCTGCCGGTGGGGCGGCGATGCGGGACTGGGCTGAGCTCCTCGTTGAGCGTGCCCGCTCTGAGGGGGCGGGGGCTGACCGGTGACGGCGGCTTGTTGACCGGGTTGGTGCGCCAGGTGCTCCAGACCGGCTTGGAGGTCGAGATGACCGAGCATCTGGGCTATGAGCGCTGTGATCCGGGGGGCCGCGGGTCGGGGAGCTCGCGCAACGGCTCGTCGCCTGAGCGGGTAACCACCGAGATCGGCGAGATCGATCTGGCGGCGCCGGCGACCGGGCGGGGACCTTCGAGCCCGTCACGGGCGCCTGAGCACCGGCGCCGCCTCGACGGGCTGTCGGGCAACGTGATCTCGCTGTACGCCAAGGGCCTCACCACCGGTGAGATCCAGGCTCATCTCGCCGAGATCTACGACACGTCGGTGAGCCGGGAGACGATCTCCAAGATCGCCGACGAGGTCGTCGCCGACATGGCGGCGTGGCAGAACCGGCCCCTCGAGGCGGTCTATGCGGTGGTGTTGATCGACGCGATTGTCGTTAAGGTCCGCGATGCCCAGGGCCGCTGACCGGCCCGTATACGTCGCCATCGGCGTCGATCTGGCCGGCGAGCGCGACGTGTTGGGCCTGTGGCTGGGCCCAACGGGCGGCGAGGGCGCCAAGCATCAGGCGGCCATGGGGGGCGAGCTCCGCAACCGGGGCCTAGCCGACGCTTTGATCGTGTGCTGCGACCCGCTGAGGGGCCTGCCGGAATCGATCCGCGCCACCTGGCCCGACGCCGTGGTGCAGACCTGCGTGGTGCACATGGTCCCCAAACAGCCTCAGATACGCATCCAAGAAGCACTGGGGCCCCATCACCAAGGCCATGCGGGACATCTACACGTCTCCCACCACAGAGGCCGCCGAGGCCCGCTTCGAGGCGTTCGCCCAAGACTGGGATGACACCTACCCGGCCATGATCCGCTCATGGCGACAGTCCTGGGCCGAGTTCACACCCTTCCTGGAGTTCCCCGCCGAGCCGCGCCGGGTCGTCTACACCGCCAACGCCACAGACAGCCTCAACGCCCGGCTCCGACGAGCCGTGCGACACCGAGGACACTTCCCCAACGAGCAGGCCGCCATGAAAGTCCTCTACCTTGTCGCCACCACCCGACGAAAAGGCCGCCAGAACCTCACCGGCAAAACCAACGGCTGGAAAGCCATACTGAACACACTGACCGCCCACCACGGCGACCGCATCGCCGACCACATCAAATGAAAACCATCACCCCCGGTTACACAAAAACCCCGAGTGTGATTGTTGTGGTTGGTGGGGGTATCGGTGCTGGGTCTTTGGCGGGATGGCGGGTTGGGGCTGGTGCTCGTGGCAATCTGTCGAGGTGAGCTACTCGTTTCACGACTTTCGCGAAGACGCCTTCGGGGGCATCACTGCGGCAGTGGTGGGGCTGCCTACGGCGCTGGCGTTCGGGGTGGCATCCGGGTTGGGCGCGGTGGCCGGCATGTACGGGGCGATTGCCCTGGGCCTGTTCGCCGCGGTCTTCGGCGGCACTCGGGCGCAGATCTCCGGTCCTACGGGCCCCATGGCTCTGGCCATGGCGGTGGTGGTCACCAGCCACGCCGAGAGCCTCGAAGAGGCATTCACCATCGTGGTCATGGCGGGGTTTCTCCAGATCTGCCTGGGAATGCTGCGAATCGGCCGCTTCGTGGTGTACACGCCCTACTCGGTGGTGTCGGGGTTCATGTCCGGGATCGGGGTGATCATCATCTTGGTGCAGACCCTGCCGTTTCTGGGGGCGCCGGTAGAGCTGGGAGGGCCGATCGACGCGGTGCGCTCCTGGCCCGACGTGCTCGGCGACGCCAACTACAGCTCGTTGGCCATTGCGGCCACCTCGCTGGGCGTCTGCATCTTCTGGCCCCCTCGCCTGCGGGCCTTCGTTCCCCCGATGCTGATGGCGCTGATCATCGGGACGCTGCTGAGCGTTCTGTGGCTGGACGACACCCCCGTCATCGGAGACGTGCCGACTGGTCTGCCGGATTTCAAATTGCCCGAGCTATCCGGAGACGTGCTGGCCGGGGCCGTTCAGCCGGCACTGACCATCGCCCTGCTGGGCGCCATAGACAGCCTGCTCACCTCACTGGTGGCCGACTCGATGACCCGCACCAGCCATCAGCCCAATCGAGAGCTGATCGGCCAGGGCCTCGGCAACATGATGGTTGGATTCATCGGCGGAACGCCTGGCGCAGGGGCCACCATGGGCACAGTGGTGAACATCCGCGCCGGCGGCCACAGCCGGGTCTCGGGCGTGCTGCGGGCGCTCATCTTGCTGGCTTTGGTTCTGGGCCTGGGCGCATACGTGGAGGACATTCCCCACGCCGCTCTGGCCGGCATCTTGATGAAGGTGGGCTGGGACATCATGGACTGGCGGTTCTTGACCAAGGCCCCCCGGCTCCACCGCGAGCACCTTTTCGTGATGTTCGCCACGTTCGGCCTGACGGTGTTCGTCGATCTGATCACCGCGGTGGCCATCGGGCTGATCATCGCCGGCATGACCCGTGCCCGGCAGTTCGAGCGCTTGGAGATGGACAACGTGGTGTCCGTGCCGATCCTCGACCAGATCTTCTTCGAGGGCGAGGTGGCTGCCCCCGAGGAGGGGGCCGACCCCCACGCCGCCCGTGTCGGCATGGTGGCCTTCAAGGGCAGCTTCTCGGTGGCGTCGTCCAACAAGATCATCAACACCGTGAGCGTGGACATCAGCGAGCACGAGGTGGTGATCTTCGATTTCACCGACACCGTCTATATGGACGAGAGTGCGGCGTTGGTGTTGGAGCAGCTCATCGACACCGCCATCGACCAGGACACAGAGTGCATCGTCATGGCCCTCAAGGGCCTGCCCGAGCGCACGCTGGGCTCTCTCGACGTGCTTCAGCGGATTTCCGAGGATCGGATCGTGGGGACTCTGGACGAGGCTCGAGAAGTGGCCCGGCGACTGCTCGACCACTAGGCATTCAGCGATTCGAAGGTCCGGGTGATGAGCTCGGATTGCTCTTGGGTGTGAACGGCGGCGCTGCCAGTGGCCGGGCTGGACGACTCGGTGCGACTGGCCCGGACGATGTCGCAGCGGTCGCCGAAGGCATCGTGGAGGTGCCCCTTCACGTAGTTCCACGGCCCCATGTTCTGGGGCTCCTCTTGGAGCCAGACGATTTTTTCGATTTGGGGGTAATGGTCGAGGGCCTCGGCGAGGGCGCTGGCCGGCCAGGGGTAGAGCTGTTCCACCCGCAGCACGGCGGCGGGGGCGCCGATCCGGTTTCGCCCTGCGATGGCCTCGTGGCAGATCTTGCCGCTGGCCAGCACAACACTGGTGGCGTGGTCACGCTCTGGGCCGTTGGTGTCGTCCAGAATGGGGGAGAACCAGCCGTCGGTCAGGTCGGCCACCGGCGATCTCGCGTCGCGGTGGCGCAACAGCGATTTCGGCGTGAACAGCAACAGCGGCTTGTGGGTCGAGCGCTTGGCCTGGTCTCGCAGCAGATGGAAGTACTGGGCCGCGGTCGACAGGTTGGCCACTCGGATGTTGTTCTCGGCCACAGATTGCAAGAATCGCTCGATCCGCCCTGAAGAGTGCTCTGGCCCCTGACCCTCGAAACCATGGGGAAGAAGCATCACCAGTCCCGAGCGTTGGTTCCACTTGTCCTCGGCCGACATGACGAATTGGTCGATGATGATCTGCGCACCATTGACGAAGTCGCCGAATTGGGCCTCCCAGAGGACCATCGCATTGGTGTCGCCCACGGAGTAGCCGTATTCGAAGCCCAGTGCTGCATATTCCGAGAGCAGCGAGTCGTACACCCACAACTTGGTCCCACTGCGGGCCAGTTCGGCCAGCGGGCAGTGCTCCCGGGCCGTTTGGTTGCACACCAGGGTGCTATGGCGATGGGAGAACGTTCCCCGGCGAGAGTCCTGGCCGGCCAGGCGGATCGATGTTCCCTCATCAAGCAGGGTGCCGAAGGCCAGCGCCTCGGCCAGCCCCCAGTCCACCATGCCCTCGGCCATCATCTTGTCTCGGGCCTCGAACTGGCGGGCCAGTTTGGGGTGGAGCACAAACCCGTCGGGCACCGAGGTGAGCACGTCGAATACTCGCCTGATCTGCCTTTCCGACACACCGGTGTCCACGGAGGGCGCAACATGGGGAGTGGGGTCGGCCAGCCCTTCTGAAATCGACAGCTGAAGATCTCTGCTGGCGGCATTCGCAGATCCAACGGTTTCCCCCAGCGATTCGTCGGAGGTGTGGTCCCGGGTTTCCTCCAGCGCCTTCTGGAGTTTGGCCCGGAATTCGTCCATGGCCTGCTCGGCCTCGTCCAGGGTGATGTCCCCCCGTTTCACCAGCGATTCCACGTACCGCTTTCGCACCGAGCGGTGGCTCTCGATCCGCCGGTACATCTCCGGCTGGGTGTAGCTGGGGTCGTCGGCCTCGTTGTGCCCCTGGCGGCGGTAGCACCACATGTCGATCACCACGTCTTTGTGGAAGTGATTGCGGTAGGCCAGCGCCAAAAGGGCCACTCGGGCGCAGGCCTCGGGATCGTCGCCGTTCACGTGGAAGATGGGCGCTTGGATCATCTTGGCCACATCCGTGCAGTAGTAGCTGGAGCGAGCCGACTCAGCCGTCGTGGTGAACCCCACCTGGTTGTTGATCACCAAATGCACGGTGCCCCCGGTGCGGTATCCCTCGATCAGCGACAGGTTCAAGGTCTCGCTCACCACCCCCTGACCGGCAAAGGCGGCGTCGCCGTGGACCAGCACGGGAAGCACCGGATAGCGGTCATCCTCGTCGGCTGTCTGGCCCCTCACCAGCCCGCTGACCGGGCTGTGTTCGCCTTGGTCTTGGCTGAGGTGGTCCAAGCGGGCCCGGACCATGCCCTCCACTACCGGGTTCACCGCCTCCAAGTGCGACGGGTTGGCGGCCAGCTCCACTGGGATGCGGTTGCCCGCCATGCTTTCGAATTCCGAGGTCATTCCCAGGTGGTATTTCACGTCACCCGACCCCTGGGTGGACGACTCATCCAGGTTCCCTTCGAACTCGCCGAAGAGCTGTCCGTAGTCCTTGCCCACGATGTTCACCAGCACGTTGAGCCGTCCCCGGTGGGCCATGCCCATGATCGCAGAGGCCATGCCCAGGTCGGCGGCCTTGCCTAGCACCGAATCCAGCACCACGATGGCGCTCTCGGCGCCCTCGATCCCGAAGCGCTTCTGGCCTACGTACTTTGTGTCCAAGAATCGTTCCAGCGCCTCGGCCGCGTTCAGCCGATCCAAGATGTGCAGCTTCTCTTCCAGCCCCGCCGGAGCGCCCAGTCCCTCCACCTGCTCTTGGATCCACTGCTTCTCGTCGGGATCCTGGATGTGCATGTACTCCACCCCGACGGTGCGGCAGTAGGCGTTGCGGAGCACGTGCAGGATCTCGCCCAGCGGCATCTTGCCGTCGGGCTGGCCCATGTCGATGCCGCCTAGCCCGGTGGTGAGGAACTCCCGGTCCAGGTCCCAGATGGTGAGGCCGTAGGTGGCTGGATCGAGCTCGGCGTGCATCTCGGGTTCGTTGGCCGACAGAGGGTCGAGGTCGGCAATGAGGTGCCCTCGCACTCGGTGCATGTTGATGAGCGCGTTCACCTGCACTTGCTTGGTGATCACGGCCTGCTCTCGGTCGAGGGGCAAGATGTCGGGCCGCCAGCGAACTGCTTCATAAGGCACGCCCACCGCACGGAATATGTCGTCGTAGAAGTTGTGCTTGCCCAGCAGCAGTTCGTGAACCGCGCCCAGGAACATCCCCGACTCGGCACCCTGGATGATGCGGTGGTCGTAGGTGGACGACAGCGTGATCACTTTCGACACCCCCAGGTCGGCCAGCGTTCGGGAGTCGGCGGCCTGATAGGCCGTGGGATAGTCAATAGTGCCCACGCCGACGATGACCCCTTGGCCGGGCATGAGCCGGGGCACCGACTGCACCGTGCCCAGGGTGCCGGGGTTGGTGATGCTGACGGTGACGCCCGCAAAGTCGTCGGGGCTCAGATCATTGCTCCGCACTTTGCGGATCATGGTGTCGTAGAGCTCGACGAAGCTGGGGAAGTCCAGCGTGTCGGCTTCGGGCAAGCACGGCACCAGAAGTGAGCGGGACCCGTCGGTCTTCTCCACGTCTACGGCGATGCCCAGGCCGATGTGGGGATGGCGCACCACCCGAGGGCCGTTGTCGCCATCGACGAAGGTGGAGTTCATCACCGGCATGTGGCGGGCGATGGCCTGCACCACGGCGTAGGCGATCAGATGGGTGTACGACACCTTGCGGCCGTCGGTGCGTCCCAGATAGCCGTTGACGATCCGGCGGTTCACGTCGAGCAGCTTGGCCGGTACTTCCCGGAAGCTGGTGGCAGTGGGGACGGCCAGGCTGGCCTCCATGTTGCGGGCAATGCGGGCCGCCGCCCCCCGCAGCGGGTCCCCTGGAGGAGGCTCAGGGGCTTCATCGGGCTCGGGCGCCGGCAGGGGCGGGGTCTCTGGGGCGTCCGAGTCGGGGAGAACCCGGTCGGGTCGGTAGTCGGAGAAGAAGTCCTGCCAGCTCTCGCTGACCGACTTTGGGTCGTCCAGGTACTGGCGGTGCATCTCGTCCACCAGCCAGGCGTTCTGGCCGACCATGGACTCCGGGTCTGGGGCCATGGGGAGAGTCTATGAACTTCGGGACCACTAAGGTTCTGGGAGTGCGGCTGGCCACCTGGAATGTGAACTCCCTGAATGCCCGCATGCCCCGAGTGGAAGAGTGGCTGGAGCTGGCCGAACCCGATGTGCTGTGCATGCAGGAGACCAAGATGGCCGACGATGCATTTCCAGGCCTGGCCTTTGAGGCAATGGGCTACGAGTGGGCTCATCACGGACAGGGAAGGTGGAACGGGGTGGCCATACTGAGCCGGGTGGGACTGGCCGATCCCGGTAACGGGTTCGCCGACGGCGGCGACGCCGATCCCGATGCCCGCATCGTGTGGGCCACCTGTGGTGGGGTGCGAGTGGCCAGCGCCTACATCCCCAACGGGCGGGAGTTGGGCCACGACCACTATCACTACAAGCTCCACTGGCTGAGCCGGCTCCGGTCTCATCTCGAGGCCAACGCCGATGCCAACGCTCCGGTGGTGGTGGCCGGCGACTTCAACGTGGCCCCGGCCGACAACGACGTATGGGACATCGCCGACTTCGAAGGGCTCACCCATGTGAGTGAGCCCGAACGCGAGGCGTTTGGCGCGGTGGCCGACTGGGGACTGGTGGATGTGTTCCGCCAGCGGTGGCCCGACGACGGCTTGTACACCTTTTGGGACTACCAGGCGGGACGGTTCCACAAGCGCCAGGGCATGCGCATCGACATGGTGATGGCCACCGAGCCGCTGGCCCAACAGGTGACCACGGTGCTCATGGACCGCAACGCCCGCAAAGGGGAGAAGCCGTCGGACCACGCCCCGGTGGTGGTCGACTTCGACTGGGACGAAGCTGCCAGGGGTGCCTGAGGCCGCGATGGTATTTGCCGCCGAAACGGGAGGGTTCGACCTCCTGGTCTTTTGGGTTCAGATTCTGACCCTGGTTGCCGCCGCCCACCTCTTCGGGGTGGTGATGAGAAAGATAGGGCTGCCTTCAGTGGTGGGGGCGCTGTTGGCCGGCTTGGTGTTGGGGCCGTCGGTTTTCGGGGTGGTGTGGGAATCGGGTTTCGAGTGGTTCCTCCCGGAGAACAGCGAGCAAACCGCCGCACTCCAGGCGGTGAGTTGGGTCGGCGTGGCGCTGCTGTTGGTGGTCACCGGGTTCGAAACCGACTTGGGCCTCATCTCCAAGCTGGGCCGCCCGGCCCTCCTAGTCACCACCGGGAGCCTGGTGGTGCCGTTGATCGGGGGTGTGGTGGTCGGGCTGCTGCTGCCGTCGGTGTTCTTGGCCGAAGGCGCCGAAAGGCTCACGTTCACACTGTTCGTGGCCTTGGCGCTCAGCGTGTCGTCGCTGGCGGTGGTGGCCAAGATCCTCAGCGAGCTGGGGCTGATGCGGCGAGACTTCGGCCAGATCACCGTGGCCGCCGGCATGGCCAACGACGTGGTCGGCTGGATCATGCTGGGCGTGTTCACCGGCTTGGCCACCTCGGGAGAGATATCGGCCGGACAGGTGTTGGCCACGCTGGGGGGGATTGTGGCCTTCGGGGTGCTGGCCCTCACCGTCGGCCAGCGCATCGTCGACTTCTCTCTGCGCAGGGTGCGGCGCACCGGGGGGAGCCTGGCCGCCGCGCTGACGGTTTGCATGGTGATCATGCTGGGCTTCGGGGTGGCCACCGAGTGGCTCGGGGTGGAGGCCGTGTTGGGGGCGTTCGTGGCCGGGGTGGTGCTGCACCGGTCCCGATTCCAGCACGAGGAGGTCATCCACCACTTGGAGGGCCTTACCGGGGCGCTGTTCGCGCCGGTGTTCTTCGCCACCGCCGGGTTGCAGGTGGACCTTCGCCTGCTGGACGACGCCGAGGCGCTGTGGTGGGCGCTGGTGCTGCTAGCGGTGGCCATCGTCTTCAAGTTCGCCGGTGCCTATGGCGGTGCCCGGCTCGCCGGACGTACCCACCGGGCCGGGCTGGCGCTGGGGGCGGGGCTCAACGCCCGAGGGGCGTTGGAGATCGTCATCGCCACGGTGGGATTGAGTGTCGGGGTATTCAGCCCCACGGCTTTCTCAGTGATCGTGCTGGTGCCGGTGCTCACCTCGCTGTTCGCCTCGGCCACACTGCGGGGGGTGGTGAACAACTGGCAGGGCACTCCCGATGAGCAGGAGCGGCTGGGCCGGGAGCAGGCGCTGAGCCGCAATCTGGTGGTGCGAACCTCTCGGCTCCTGCTGCCCAGCCGGGGCGGCCCCGAGTCCATCGCCGCCGCCCAGGTTCTGCACTTCGCCTGGCCGATCGAGGCCGGGGCCACCGTGCTCACGGTGGCCGACCGCGATGCTGAGATAGACATCACGCCTCTGCGCAACGTGCTGCACGACCGCTCCGTGGAGCACCGGCGGGTGCGTCACGACGACCCTGTTCGAGCCATCATCGACGAGAGTCGGCTGGGGTTCGGCGTTATCGGGCTGGGTGCTCAGGACTACGCCGACACCATGCAGGTGATCTCGCCCCTGGTTGACGGGGTCTTGTCGGAGAGCCCCATCCCGGTGGTGGTGGTGCGCCGAGCGAGGAACCTGGACCGGCCCCTGCCGGGGGCGTACAGCCGGGCAGTGGTGCCGGTAACCGGCAGCCCGGTGTCGCGGGCCGCCCAAGAGGTGGCCTTCAACCTCAGCGCCCAACTCGGCACCGAACTGCACCTCACCCACGTCAACACGGTTCGGGGCGAACCCGCAGGGCTGCCGTCGCTGTTCAGCCGTCGGATTATGGCCCGCAGCGGCTCCGCAGTCGGCGTGCAGGTGGTGGCCCAAGCTGAGTTGCTCGCCAATGAACTGGGGGCAACCACCCAGACGGCAGTCATGGACGGCACCTCACCGGCCGATGAGATATTGAAGCTGGCCCAGACCATAGAAGCTGATCTGGTGGTCATGGGTGCCAACCTCCGCCGGGTTGGAGATCGCCCCTTCCTGGGCCACCGCGTGGAGCAGGTGCTCCGGGACTGCGACGCCACCGTGGTGGTGGTGCTCATCCCCTTCGATCTCTAAACCGCACTGAGGATGTTGTTGAGATACGGCGAGGGGGAGCGGTCCGCGGTCCGGTCCCCAAATGCCCGCTGCGAGGCCCAGTGGCAGTGCAGCTCCCGCTCGGCTCGGGTGATGGCCACGTAGAGCAGCCGCCGTTCTTCGGCGACCTCGGCTGGTGTCTGGGCCCGGCTGATGGGCACCAGACCTTGTTCGAGGCCGGCCAAATGGACAATGGGCCATTCCAGTCCCTTGGCGGCGTGGAAAGTGGCCACATCCACCGCGTCGGCGCTGACTGGGGGGCGGGCACCGTCGGGGAGGCTGGCACCGTCGTCGGTTTCGGTGCGAAGGGTGTCGATGCGAACCCGATAGGGAATTCCGGCCTGGCGCAGAGCGGTCGCCAGTTTGGCGGTCTGGGCATTGGTGCGGGCCAGCACAGCCATCGACGACCAGGCCGTCTCGGGCCCCTTGGCGTCTCGCAGAGCACGGGCGATGGTGGCCGCCTCGTCGAAGTCGTCGGCGTGGGTGCTCACGGTCGGCCGGGGTCCGTCGAGGCGGTGGGAAACCAGCGACGCTGCCCCCGGGGGCAATACTGCTCGGCCCGCGGCCAGGATCTGGGGGGTGGAACGGTAGTTGTCCAGCAGATCGAGCACCTCTGCTCCCGCGAACCATTCGCCAAACCGCTCGATGTATTCGGAGTCAGCGCCGTTCCAGCTGTAGATGGCCTGGTTGGGGTCGCCCACTGCACAGAGGTCGGTGCGATCCCCCAGCCAGGCCCGCAGTAAGTCGAACTGGAGCTTGTTCACGTCTTGGAACTCGTCGACGAAGAGGTGCCGGTAACTCCAGCGGCGGGCCTCCGCGTAGTCAGCGTCGTCGGACAGGTCCCGCAGCGCCAGAATCAGCAGGTCGTCGAAATCCACGACCCGCCGCCTGGTTTTCTCGGCCTCGTATCGCTGGTAGAGATCGACGATCATTGCGTGGTCCAAAGCTGGCCAGCGGTTAAGGCTGGCTGCGGCGGCGGGGTAGCCATCGGGGGTGATGCGGCGGGCCTTGGCCCATTCGATCTCGGTCACCGCGTCTTGCACCTCGGCCTTGGCCAGGCGCATTCCCGCCTGCTTCGCCGCCCTGGCCGCTAGGCCTCGCTTGTCTTGGAGCAGTTCTGGGGGTCGAACCCCCCGCTCGGCCCAGCGGGTGCGCAACTGGGAAAACGCTGCGCTGTGGAAGGTGCCCGCGCTCACCGATCCCCTCAGCCCCATCCCAGCCAGGCGGCTTCGCAGCTCATCGGCCGCTTTGCGGGTGAACGTGAGGGCCAGCGTGCGTTTGGGGTCGATGGCCCCAATCTCAGACTGGTGGGCAATCCGGCGGGTGAGCACCCTGGTCTTGCCGGTGCCCGCCCCCGCCCGGATGCACAGCGGCGTCTCGGGTGCTTCCACCGCTGCCTGCTGCCGCTTGTTCAGCCCCTCCAAGAGCCCCTCCAACCCGGTCACCCCACCAAGGTACCGAGGCCAGTGACAGTTCAGACCGCACAGTCATCCGGGTTGATGGCATGCCCTGGGAATAGTGGGAGGATGGAGGGGATGGTTGCGGTGTCGCGGGAGCGGTTTGAGGAGTTGGTGAGACGGGCGCTGGACTCCATTCCCGATGACCTTGGCCAGATGATGGAGAACGTGGTGGTGCTGGTGGAGGAAGAGGGGGAGGACCCGGATATCTGGGGGCTGTACGACGGAATCCCGCTCACCGATCGGGTCGACTACGGCGGGGGAGAGATGGTTCTGCCCGACCGCATCTACATCTATCGACTGCCGATCTGCGAGGGGTGCATTAGCGAAGCTGAGGTGGTGGAGGAGGTCCGCGTTACCGTCATCCACGAGGTGGCCCACCACTTCGGCATTGAAGACGACCGCCTGCACGAGTTGGGCTGGGCCTGATCAGGGCAGTCAGGAAAAACGCGGGTACTGTCCGAGCGGTGGAGAGCTCAGGAGGCAGCATGGGACCGCTTAATGGCATTCGCGTGGTGGAGATCGCCGGCATTGGGCCGGGTCCGTTTGCCGCCATGATGCTGGCCGATCTGGGGGCCGATGTGGTGCGGATCGATCGCGCCGACCGGGTCCGAGACCAGATTCCCGACACGCCCCATTTCGACGTGCTGAACCGAGGGCGCCGCAGTGTGGGCGTCGACCTCAAGCATCCTGGCGGAGTGGAGACGGTGTTGAAGCTGGTGGAGAGCGCCGATGGGCTGATCGAGGGATTCCGCCCCGGCGTGGCCGAGCGTTTGGGAATAGGTCCCGACGAATGCCTGGCCCGCAATCCCCGGATGGTGTACGGGCGGATGACCGGTTGGGGCCAAGACGGCCCGTATGCGTCCATGGCCGGCCACGACATCAACTACATCGCCCTGTCGGGCGTGCTGGGGGCCATCGGGCGGGAGGGCGAGGCGCCGGTGCCGCCGGTGAACCTGGCCGGAGACTTCGGCGGGGGAGGGATGCTGCTGGCGCTCGGTATGGTGGCCGGGATGCTGGAGGCCCGCACCTCGGGTCAGGGCCAGGTGGTGGATGCCTCCATGGTGGAGGGCTCTGCCCTGCTCATAACCATGATCTACGGCATGCACGGCCTGGGAGCGTGGGGGCCCCGAGGCACCAACCTGCTGGACACCGGCGCTTGGTTCTACGACGTCTACGAGTGCGCCGACGGCGAGTACATCTCACTGGGCTCGCTGGAGCCGCAGTTCTTCGCCGAGATGGTGGAGAAGCTGGGAATCGATGCCCAAGGGATCGACCAGAACGACCGCTCCACCTGGCCGGAGATGCGGGTCCGGCTGACCGAGGCAGTCAAGGCCAAGACCCGGGACGAGTGGTGCGAGATCCTCGATGGCTCCGACGTCTGCTTCGCACCGGTGCTCAGCCTGGCCGAGGCTCCGGAGCATCCCCACAACGCCGCCCGGGGCACCTTCGTCAAAGTGGGGGGAGTTCCCCAGCCCGGCCCGGCCCCCCGGTTCAGCCGCACTCCGCCCCAGGTTGTCCGTCCTGCCCCTCATCCTGGTGAACACACTGCCGAGGTGCTGTCCGATTGGGGTTTCGATGCCGCTGGGGTGGCCGCGCTACAAGAATCGGGGGCCGTCAAATAGTGGGCACGATGGTGAACTTCCACGCCCATCCCGACGATGAGGCCATCGCCACTTCGGGCACCATGATGAAGGCGGCCGACGAGGGCCACCGGGTGGTGCTGGTGGTGGCCACCAAAGGGGAGCAGGGCGAGGTGGCTCCCGACGCGCTGAGCCCGGGCGAAACACTGGGCGAGCGGCGAGCAGCAGAGACTTTTGACGCGGCCGAGATCATCGGCGCCCACCGGGTGGAGTTCTTGGGCTATGAGGACTCGGGCATGGCCGGCGACGAGGCCAACGACAACCCAGCCTGCTTCTGGCAGGCCGATTTCGACGAGGCGGTGGAGCGGGTGGCCGGGATCTTGGCCGAGGAGTCCGCCGACGTGCTCACCGTGTACGACGACCACGGCGGCTACGGCCACCCCGACCACATCCAAGTCCACCGGGTGGGGGTGGAAGCCGCCCGCCAGGCCGGGGTTGAAAGAGTGTTCTACGTCACCATGAACCGCACTCAGATCAAGCGCCAGATGGCCGAGGTGGAGTCGTTTGCCGAAGCGATGGAGGAGATGGACGCCGAGCAGGTCGAGCGGTTCGAGGGCGACGATTTCGGTACCGAGGAAGCCGACATCACCCACGCGGTAGACGTGAGCGCCTATCTGGAGCGCAAGCGGGCCGCCATGTTGGCCCACACCAGCCAGATCACCGCCGAGTCCTTCTTCGGCACCATGACCGACGAGCAGTTCGCCGACGCGTTCAGCACCGAGTGGTTCGTGGCTCCTGGACCGCCCCGGACAGGCGACTTCGCCACCGACCTGTTCAGGTGAGCACCGCGTCGGTTCTCGCCGCCACGCAACTGGCCGGCTTCCACGACTGGTTTTCCTGGGTGGTGATGTTGGCCAACGCCGCCGCCGGCGGATGGGCTCTGGGCGCCCACTTTCGACCGCGGTTGCGCGGCTGGCCGTTGTGGGCGTTTATTGCCGCCGCCCAATGCACCGTCTTCGCCCAGGTGATCGTCGGCGTGGTTCTGGAGAACCGCTCAGGGGCCGATCCGGGAGATCTGCACCGCCTCTACGGCTTCGCGGCCATTGCGGCAGTGGCCATTGTCTACGCCTATCGAATCCAGCTCGCCCACCGGCGTGAGCTGCTCTACGCCGGCGGCAGCTTCTTTCTGGCCGGTCTGGCCATCCGGGCTATGATCCTCAGCTAACCCCAAAACTGCTGGAGAATCAACGCAGTTTCTAGAGATACAAGGGGTGCTGCGGGTGAGCTACAGCGTCCCCATCTGGTGTCGTGTGTGGATGTCGGCTATGGCGTAAGCGTGGCGAGTTGAGGTGACCAATGACCTTCAGTTACTCGTCATATCTGGGTTGGTATTGAGGAGCTGTTTTCAGTAGGGGTGCTGCTACGGAGCTACGAGTTCGGGTCACCCGCTTTGCCGAGCAGGGATCCGAATGCCCCCTCGATTGCTTGGCCAAGCTCGCTCTCGGCTAGTTGCCTGCGGATCTTGGCCCGCATCGCACCGTGCGCCTTCGAGGGTTTGATTTCCAGGGCTGTGACGAACTGCTCGGCTTGGTTTCCAAGGTCTGCGAGGCTCCTGTGGAGTCCGTCTCCTGTGTTGTAGAGCGGTATGGGCAATCTCCAGAGATAGGAGTTGATGTGGCGTCCGCCTCCCTTGCCTGAGGTCATAAAGGGTTCTACGGCTTTCGTTACGGCCACGCTGTTGAGGACGGCGCAAAGGTATTGGGCCTCTTCGATTGTCCGTGCAGCAGCCCAGTTGAGCTGATGTTCCACGATCGCCTGCTCGTCCACCACACGGCAGGCTGTCACGTGCATTCCAGAAGCACCGTAAACTACGCGGATTGGGGCGATAGGGAACTGGGAAGTCAACTTGCGATAGTGGTTGATGTTCTCGTCGAGAGTCTGGTCGCCTTTGCCGTGCTGGTCCCACAACGGCCGGGCCTCTTGCCACCAGCGCTTCAGTCCTTGATGGTCATCGATTTCTTCATTTCGCATGATCTTGCCCCTACGCAGCGGAAGGATTGCTTCAAGGGGTCTACGCTGCCAGAAGGGCATGACCGATTCGCCGAGCAGCACTTGGTGGATGAATTGCGATTCGATGACCCCTTTCAGATCGTCCATTGATTTCCATGGGTCATTTTCGTAGATGCCCCTAGAAGAGCGCACTGGTCTTCGACCCTCGCCGACACCGAGCGGTGGCTCCTTGTCGAATTCCACCATGATCAACATTCGCGGGGTGAGGTTGGCACCATTAGCGAAGCGCTCCTTGTAGGGCGATTCAATTTCGTTGTCACTCTCGATGCTGATCCGTTTGGCTCTCTGCCGCTCGATGGTTTTCTGCACCTCGGCCCACGGGGCGCCTGGGTCTGTCAGATTGCCCGACCACCGCTCCACTTCTTCGGGAAGGGCGGCGTGCCTGTCTGAGCGCCTGCCGAAGGCCACGCAAGCGGTGCGGGGGAAGAACCGGTGGCTTATTGGCGAGATGTCCCAGGCGGGGTCGAACTCTACGAGGGTGCGACCTTCTCTGCTGAGCGGGAACACCCCAGATCGGAATCCTGCTGACTGTCCGCGGGTCAGCACGCCCGCGGGCATCAGAAACGCAAACCGGCCGCCAGGTGCGAGGTATTGCTCCACGGATCGTGCAACAAACAGATCGGCTAGGTCTTGGTGAGTAGCAACGTTTCCGCCAGCCCAAAGCTTGCGCTCTTTGGCCATCAGCTGGAACACGGCCTTCATGGCATCTGTCATGTACCGATACGCGAGCCATGGAGGATTCCCCACCAGAACAGTTCGCCGGTTCTCCTTGCGGGCCAGCCAAGCGGGTCGGGCCAGATTTCTCACGTAGTAGCCCCAAATGTGGTCACGGTGCTCGTCATGCAGTCGGCACATCGTCTTGAACGTCGTCTCAACGGTCTCCAGGTCAGTTCCAGAAAGACCGTGGCGCCTTGCTAGCCCGGCAATCGATGGCGCGTCCTGACCCCGCTCCCGGTCTGTGGCCAATTCGGCCATATCGGCCACCAGAGCGTCGAAGGTGTCAGCGTCGTCTAGGAGCCGCTGCGGGAATCGGAGTTGGTCGGCAAACATCTCCGCTCCATCATCAGTGCTGACGTTAAGCGTCTCTGAAGCGAAGATGTCACCGCGCTGCCCCCATTGAATGCTGCCGCCCAAGAACACCGGAATCCGCAGCGGCCGCCTGTCCGGTGCCGCCAATCGTTCTGTGCCGATTGCCAGCAGATAGGTCACACGGGCCAGGGTCACAGCAACGGGGTGGACATCCACAGCAAAGACGTGCGAAGAGACGCCGGCGACAGCATCCCCGTTAGACATGTCCGCCCGATCAGCCGCCTCCAGATAGCGCCGGACAGCGTGGAACAGAAACGTGCCCGATCCGCAGGCTGGATCCATGACCGTTTCGATGAGGGGTTCGGCCACAGCCTCCCAAGTGATGGCTTCTGCCAGGAAATCCGGCGTGTAGTACTCACCTAGGCGTCTTCGGGTCTCGACGGTGATGACGGACTCGTAGATAGTCTTCATCACATCGTGGGTGACGGTACCCCAGTCGAACTGCTCAAGCCTGCGAGCGAGGGAGGTGACCCATCGCCGTCCTGGGTCTCCGCAGTCCAGCGGCCAGTCGAAGAAATCCTGCTCGACAACCTCGTGAATCTGAGACTCGTTCGACAGAAGCTCGCCCCGTAACAGAGTTGCCGGCGGCAGCTGGGAGATCGAATAGCCCAGGACAGCATGTGCGACGCACTCCGCAGTGGCAACCAGCAGGGTGTGCTCGATAAACAAGTCCTCCTCATCGGAGCTGAACTGGGTTCCCAGCGCCGTGGTCAGAAGCTTCGCCCACAGCTCACGCTTGATGGCGACCTCGGGATTGCTGTGGTGGGCATCGTAGAGAGCGCGCAGCGTTGCGCGCTCAAGTTCATGGCCGGGGCTGGCCGCCCCGATCCGATCTGCTATCGCTTGTCTGGTCGGTACAATTCGATCTTCTGTGGTAAGCACCGAAGAAAGCCAGGTCACCAGCCCTTCTACATCGGGGGCTGCCGAATCCACGTGATACTCCGCAACAGCCACCAACCCACTATCGGTGTGGTGGAACAGGTGCCAGTCACACCCATCAGTGATGATGCCCACATACTGCTGCGCGAGACTCTGGCTTCGCATCTCCACGTATCCAGCAAGCTGGCCAGCCGCGTCGTCCAGCGAACCTCTTGAAGTCAGGTTCCGCTTAACCTCGATAACAGTGCGGCCCATCTCGATGTCGATGCGTCGCCGATCCGCGAGCGGTGCCTCCAAATCAACATCCAGCACGTCGTCCTCAGTGAGGTTCAACCTTGCAGCCAAGAGCAGCATACGAATATCTGCCTGAAGCGTTGCCTCTGTGCGACCACGGCGGGAACGGTTTGCCAACCGCGAGATTAGCTCGCTGAGATCGATATGGCCCTCTAAACCCATGAATCGACTCTAGGTGTAATGCCCATGGACCTTGTTGACGGTTCGGGTCCTTTGATGGGTTGAGCCTCCGTGGCAGTGTGGGTCTGTTGTGATCCCGGACTGC
>JAJEIJ010000027.1:0-41325 GCA_022827725.1 Acidimicrobiia bacterium | reverse complement strand
ATCTCCCAACTGAGGGCCGCCGGCTACGAGGCCAGCCCGTGGAACTCGCTTCTCACCGCCGCACGAGCCGAGTTGCCCGATGTGGAAGCTCGCGACCTCGCGTCGGTCTTCTTCACGTCGGGCACGACCGGGCTGTCGAAGGGCGTCATGATGCCACACGCCCACATGTACCTGTTCGCGGACGAGTGCGTGTCGTTGACCCGGCTGACGGAAGCCGACATTTATATGTCGGTGGGCCCGCTGTTCCACGGGAACTCGCAGTTCCTGGCGGCCTACCCGGCGCTGATCGCCGGTGCCCGCTACGTGTTGCACGAACGCTTCAGCGCTTCGGAATGGATCGACCAGATCCGAGCAGCAAACGCGACGGTGACCAACTTCGTCGGCGTGATGATGGACTTCGTCTGGCAGCAGGAGCCCCGGCCCGACGATGCCGACAACCACCTGCGCTGCATCTTCGCGGCACCCACGGCCACTTCCATCCTCGACCAGTTCAAGGAGCGTTTCGGCATCGAGGCCTTCGTGGAGGTATTCGGACTCACCGAGACCTGTATGCCGATTCTCACGCCCTATGGCGTCGACCGCCCACCGGGCGCCGCCGGGCTTCTCAACGCCGACTGGTTCGATATCCGATTGGTGGACTCCGACACCGACGAAGAGGTGCCGGTCGGCGAGGTGGGAGAGCTCGTCGTACGAGGCCGCTACCCGTGGACCACCTGCCAGGGGTACTTCGGCATGCCCGACAAGACCACCGAAGCCTTCAGGAACCTGTGGTTCCACACCGGCGATGGGCTCCGCCGCGACGCCGACGGCTGGTACTACTTCGTGGATCGCCTGAAGGACGCAATCCGGCGGCGGGGCGAGAACATCTCGTCGTACGAGGTCGAACAGGGTCTGGTTTCCCATCCAGCCCTTGCCGAGGTCGCCGCCATCGGCGTCCCCGCCGACCAGGAGGCCGGAGAAGACGAGGTGATGGTCTTCTTGGTACCCGAGCCGGGCGCCGAGATCAGCGCCGAAGAGGTCTGGGCTTACGCCGACAAGCAGCTACCGGCATTCGCGGTGCCCCGCTATCTCCGCGTAGTCGACGAGCTGCCGAAGACGCCGTCGGAAAAGGTCCGCAAGATGGTGCTGCGCGAGCAGGGAGTGGACGCCGAAACCCACGACCGCGGCCCCCAGCGCCGTCGCAGAAGGAGCACGACGAGCTAATGCCGAATTCCACCCGATCGTGAGGAGTTCAGCGGGGCTCGCGGGGCAGGCCTAGGACGCGCTCGCCGAGGATGTTGCGCATCACGTTGGAGGTGCCGCCGGCGATTGTGTACGAGGGTGCGTAGCAGATCGCCTTGGTCCACTGGTCGTCGAGCAGCGCCGTCGGGCCGAGGGTAGAAGCGGCGAACTGGGCCACCCGCTGCTCGTGCTCGGTGCAGAAGGCCTTGGTGGCCGCGCTGAAACCGGCAGGGGCCTGGCCCAGAGCCTCCCGGTACACCAGCAGGCGGCCCACTCGGTACTCGCTCTCCAGCTGGGCGATCTCCTGGCGAACTCGGGGGTCGTCCCAGTCGGCCTGTGACCGGGCGTGGAGGAACAACGCCCGGTTGGACACCAGTCGGTCGATCCCGCCCCGCTCGTGGGCCAACTGCGCCATGGTCTGCTTGAAGGCGTCGCCCTCGGCACCCACCAGGTTCTCGGCCGGAACCCGCACGCCGGTGAAGTAGACCTCGCAGAAGTGCCGGTTGGCGATCATGTCGGTGATGGGGCGCACCTCGATGCCGGGGGTATCCATCGCCACGATGATCTCGCTGACCCCCCGGTGGGGCGGACCATCGTCGCTGGTGCGGCAGATCAGATAGCAGTAGTCGGCCAAGTTGCCGAAGCTGGTCCAGATCTTCTGGCCGTCGATTACGAAGTGGTCGCCGTCGCGGGCTGCCCGAGTGCCGATGGAAGCCAGGTCGGAGCCGGCGTCGGGCTCGCTCATGCCGATGCACCAAGTGCTCTCCCCCGCCAGCATCTGGGGCAGGAACTCGGCCTTCTGCTGCTCGGTGCCGTAGGCGATAAGTGTCGGCCCCATCTGGCGGTCGGCGAACCACATGGCCGCCACCGGAGCACCGGCGCTGATCATCTCCTCGGCCACGATCAACCGCTCGATGGGCGGTCGGGCCTTTCCTCCGTACTCCGTGGGCCATCCCATGCCGATCCAACCCTCGTCGGCCATAACCCGGGCGAACTCCTTGGAGTAGCCGTTGATCCACGAGTCGTTGTGCCGCCCGAATCGGGCCACACCCTCCGCGGCCACGATCCGCGCCCGGTCGCGCAGTTCCAGCAACTTGGGGCTGAGCGCGAAGTCCAACCGACGGAAAGTGGTCAGCTGCTAGCTGGAATCCAGCAGCAGGGCCAGCGCCAGAGTGGAGAAGGAGAAGATCAACGCGGCCACGATGGTGAGCCGGTCGAGGTTCTTCTCGATGACGGTCGACCCGGCGGCCTGAGTGCCGAGGCCGCCGCCGAACATGTCGGAGAGACCGCCGCCTCGGCCGCTGTGGAGTAGCACTAGGAACAGCAGTGCCAACGCGGAAAACACGTCGATCACCACAAGCGCAATAGTCACAGCGGCTAATTCTACCCGCTCCACTAGCCCACCGAACACCCGTGTAGTGTGCTGATCTGCAATGAAGAAGATTCGTCACGGACTGAGAGCAATCAGGCGCGGCTTGGCCGTGTCATTCCGCTGGTTGAAGAAGTGGGTCGTCAAGATCCTAGGAAACCTCAAGTCGGGCCGAGTCCTGCTTTCGATTGCAGCCTTGGCGGTGGCCTTCGTGATCGGAATCGTGGTTTCCCAGGCATGGTCATCGGACAGTTCCGATGACACCCCGGCGTCATCGGCTGGCCTATCCGAGGCTGACTCCGAGCCGACTTCCTCCCCTTCAGAACCCGATGACGAATCATCATCCACCGATCCGCCCACCACCCCAGAAGCAACACCCGCTTCAGACCCCAGCGACGGATCATCGCCCAGCAACCCCCCCGACAACACCGATGCCGACCCCGCACCCACTCCCACCTCGGTTTTCTTGGTGCTTGACCAAGAGCCGCAGACGTACCAAGAAGCGCTGGAAGACGCCGCCCGCTTGTCCCTTGACATTGTCTGGCCCAGCGCCTGCATGTCGCCCCTCCCCCACCCCGACCTGCTTCCTAATGCACCCCGGACCTACCGTTCAGGAACTCACCAGGGCGTCGACTTCCGGTGCTTTGCCCGAGGGCACCCCGCGGTAGCCGCGCTGGACGGGAGAGCAGTGCTGGTTGTGGGCAACTACGAGGACCCGGATTCCGACAAGCGGGATCTCCTGTTGGATGTCGCCGCCCAGCTCGACGCCACTCCTCCCTACACCCTGTTGACGCTGTACGGGAACTACGTGGTCATCGACCACGGCGTCGTCCCCGATGTCGGCCATGTGGTCACCGTCTACGCCCATCTGGAAAGTGTCGACCCCGACATCCGAGTCGGCGAAGCAATTCAAGCCGGACAGACGGTGGGAGAAATCGGCAATCGAGGAACCCATGCGGCCGCTAACGGCGACTTCTACACCGACCCCCACCTGCATTGGGAGTTGCACATCGACAACCAGTATCTGGGCGCTGGCCTAACCGCGGCGGAAACGCGTTTCGTCTACACCACCCTGTTCGCCGAGGCTTCGAGCTAAACCGCATCCGGCGGACTAAGGAAATCGAACTCGGCTCTGCAAGACTCTCGGCCATGGATTCGGAGTTCATCAAGCGGGCAGTGGAATTGGCCGATTTGGACGCGGTGCGGGTGGCGCTGTTCCACCACACCGACGATCCGGAGATCGAGGCACTGCCGCGGATGCTGGAGCTCGACGACGACCAGCGTGAGCTGCTGGTTTCCAAGACGGTGGCCTGGCTGGAGGAGAACGCCGGGCCGGGGATGCCCGAGGAACCGCCGATGCCCCGCCTGCGCCAGCTGATGGATTTTGCCACCAAGGAGGAGATGGGCGACCTGGAGTTCGAGTCTCGGCGCGAGCTGATGGCATTCAAGCCATTCCCCTGGACGGTGGACTGGACCGACGGCAAGCCCGAGCTGCCCGAAGGGTTCCAGGTGGCGATCATCGGCAGCGGGTTCAGCGGGCTGGCCGCGGGTATCCAGATGGAGCTGCTGGGAATCCCCTATGTGATCCTGGAGCGCCGCTCGGAGCCCGGAGGCACCTGGAGCCGGCACCGCTACCCGGATATCCGGGTGGACACCATCTCGATCACCTACGAGTTCGCCTTTGAGAAGAACTATCCGTGGCCCGAGTACTTCGGGAAGGGCCAGTTCGTTCGGGAGTACTTGCTCCACATCTCACGCAAGTACGGCATGTACGACAACACCAGATTCGACCACGATCTGAAGCGGGCCACCTACGACGAGAGCCGCGACGTGTGGGTGCTCGAGGCCGGCACCCCTGACGGTATCGAGACCATTGAGGCCAACGTGGTGATCAACGCGGTCGGCGCCTTCGCCAACCAGAGAACCCCCAATTTCGAGGGCTTCGAGGACTTCCCCGGTCGGACCATCCACCCGTCGCAGTGGCCCGAGGACTACGACTACCGCGGCGAGCGGATCGCCGTGATCGGCAACGGCTCGACCGGGGTGCAGCTGCTCTCCCCCATCGCCGAAGAGGCCGAGCAGGTGTACGTCTTCCAGCGCTCCAAGCAGTGGATCAGCCCCCGGCCCAAGTACGGCCAGCCCATCGAGCCGGAAGTGCGCTGGCTGCTGGACAACTTCCCAGGCTATTGGAACTGGTGGCGCTACATGGCCATCGCCGCGCTGTTCAAGACCCACGACCAGCTGATTCCCGACGAGGAATGGCAGGCCCAAGGGGGCTATTGGAACGAGGTGAACGACCAGCTTCGCTCCTTCCTCACCAACTACATCCACGAGCAAACCGACAACGATCCCGACCTCGTCGACCGGCTGATCCCCGACTACGCTCCCTTCTCCCGGCGTCCCGTGGTGGACAACGGCTGGTACCGGGCCCTCACCCGCGACAACGTGGAGCTGATCACCGACCCGATCGTTCGGTTCACCCCCGAAGGCGTCGAGACCGAAGACGGAACCGTTTACGAGGTGGACACCGCCATCACCGCCATCGGCTTTGAGATCGTCCAGTTCCTGTACCCCGCCGACTACATCGGCCGCGACGGGCTCAACGTGCACAACTTCTGGTCCAAGGACGGCCCCAGGGCCTATATCAGCATGATGGTGCCGAATTTCCCCAACATGTTCATGCTCTACGGCCCCAATTCCCAGCCCTTGTCGGGCGGCACGGGCCTTCCCATCTGGTATCAGGTGTGGTCAAGCTACGCGGGCCAGCTGATCGTGCGGATGCTGGAGGAGGGCAAGTCCAGCGTCGAAGTCACCATGGACGCCTACGAGCGCTACAACGAGGCGCTGGACAAGGAGGCCTCCAAGCTCCTGCTGATGCACGAGATGGGGTCTCCGGGCAACAACTACTACGTCAACTCAACCCACAACCGGCTTCAGATGAGCGCCCCCTGGTACGGCCCCGAGTACCACCGCCTCTGCACTGAGGTCGAATGGGACGACCTAGAGATCACCTGATTATTCCCTAAGACTCGGCTCGCCGGGCCTAGCCTCGACTGGCGAGGATCCCACCTCTGCCTATTGGAGTCGGAAGCGGACGATACGGGAGAAGCTTTCGGCTTCTAGGGAGGCGCCGCCGACGAGGGCGCCGTCGATGTCGGGCTGGGCCATGAGCTCGGCGACGTTGACGGGTTTGACCGAGCCGCCGTATTGGATACGGACCGTGGCGGCGGCGTCGGCGCCGAAGTTGGCTCGAACTCGGTCCCGGATGAGGGCGCAGCCTCCTTGGGCGTCGGCCGGGGTGGCGGTGTGGCCGGTGCCGATGGCCCACACGGGCTCGTAAGCGATCACCATGGCCCCCACCTGATCCCGTTTAAGCCCGGCCAATCCGGCGTCCACCTGGGTGGTGATGCAGGCCTCGGTCTGGTCGGCTTCCCGTTCCTCCAGGGTCTCCCCGCAGCACATGATGGGGATCATGCCTGCAGACAGAATGGCCTTGAGGCGCCGGTTCACGTTCTCGTCGGTCTCGGCGAAGAGCTGGCGGCGCTCGGAGTGGCCGGCGATCACGTAGCTCACCGCCAGCTTGGCCAACATGGCGGGCGACACTTCTCCGGTAAACGCCCCGCCCTCCTCCCAGTGGCAGTGCTGTGCGCCCAGGGCTATGGGGATGTTGTCGGCGTCCAGCACCGTCTGGGCCGACCGCAGGTTGGTGAACGGCGGGTGGATGGACACGTCGGCCGACCCGTAATCGGCATGGTCAAGGGCATACGACAGCTTCTGGATGAGCTGGATGGCCTCCAGATGGTTCATGTGCATCTTCCAGTTGCCGCTGATCAGCGGCTTGCGCTCAGCCATCGTGTCCCTCCTTGGGAGTTCCAACTGATTCTCTCAGTGCTCTCAAGCCGGGCAAGTCACCCTGCTCGATCAATTCCAACGATGCCCCGCCGCCGGTGGACACGTGGTCCATCTCCCGGTCGAGGCCGAACTGGCGGACGGCAGCGGCGCTGTCGCCCCCACCCACCACGGTGAAGGCGCGGCTGTCGGCCAGCGCCTGGGCCACCACTTTGGTTCCTGCCGCAAACCTCGGGTCTTCGAACAGCCCCATGGGGCCATTCCACAGCACGGTGCCGGCTTCGGCTATGAGGTCGCTGAACTCGGCCGCGGTACCCGGGCCTATGTCCAATCCCTTCCAATCAGGGTGCAGGTCCACCCCGGCCTGGACCACCCGCTCCCCTGGGGCCAGCGCGGTGATGTCGGAGGGGAGGCGGATAGGCGCACCCGAACTCAGCAGGCGGCCGCAAACCTCAATCTGGTCGGGCTGGAGCAGCGAGTCGCCCACGTTATGGCCTTGGGCGGCCAGGAATGTGAAGCACATGCCGCCGCCGATCACCACCTCGTCGGCGGTCTCCAACAGGGCGTCGATCACCCCCAGCTTGTCGCTGACCTTGGCCCCGCCCAAAACGGCAACAAACGGCCGCTTGGGCTTGGCCCGCAGCCCCAACAGCACCTCGGCTTCTTGGGCCAGCAGGCGGCCCGCTGCGCTGGGTACATAGCGGGGAGGTCCCACAATGGAGGCGTGGGCCCGATGAGACGCTCCGAAGGCGTCGTTCACGTAGCCGTGGCAGCCCTCCACTAGCCGCTGCACGAAACCATCGTCATTGCCGGTCTCGCCCGGGTCGAAGCGCAGGTTTTCCAGCAACTCCACACCGGGGGCCAGCTCCACCAGTCGGGCCCGCACCGGAGCCAGCGAATACTGGGGGTCGGGTCTGCCGCCGGGTCGTCCCAAATGGCTGCACGCCACCACCGCGGCCCCCTGGCCGGTGAGCCAGCGGACGGTGGGCAGCGCGGCCTTTATGCGGAAGTCGTCGGCAATCTGGCCGTCAGCGTCAAGCGGAACGTTGAAATCGGCCCGCAGAAGGATCCGACGACCATCCAGGCCGCCGAGAGCCTCGCCTAGCGTTTCGAGTGTGGGAAGCACTCCGGCGCTCAGCGGCCCGCCGCGCCCACGATCGAGACCAGATCCACCAGCCGGTTGGAGTAGCCCCACTCGTTGTCGTACCAACCGGAGACCTTCACGAGATTGCCCAAGGCCATGGTCAGACCGGAGTCAAGGGTGCAGGAGGCGGGCGAGCCGCATATATCGGCCGACACCAGCGGGGCTTCGCTGTAGTCCAGCACCCCGGCCAGGGGTCCATCGGCCGCCGCAGCGGAGAAGGCGGCGTTGACGTCGTCGGCCGAAGGCTCACCCTGCACCACGGCGGTGAAATCGGTGAGGGAGCCGTTGGGAATAGGCACCCGCAGGGCGATGCCGTCGAGCAGTCCATTCATGGCCTGGAGCACCAGCCCAGTGGCTCGGGCGGCCCCGGTGGATGTGGGCACGATGTTCACCGCGGCGGCTCGGGCTCTCCGCAGATCGGAATGGGGGCCGTCCACCAAGGCCTGGTCGCCGGTGTAGGCGTGGACCGTGGTCATCAGGCCCCGCTCCACCCCGAAGGCGTCGTCGAGCACCTTCACCATGGGCACGAAGCAGTTGGTGGTACACGAGGCGTTGGACACAACCAAGTGGTTGTCGGGGTCGAAGTCGCCGTCGTTCACCCCCACCACGAAGGTGGCATCGGCCCCCGACGCCGGCGCGGACACGATGACCCTTGGTGCACCGGCTTCAAGGTGAGCGGCCGCCTTTTCCCGAGCAGTGAAGAACCCAGTGGACTCCACCACCACGTCCACGCCCAAGTCGCCCCATGGCAGGTCGGCCGGATTGCGCTCCGACAGCACTTGCAGGGTGCTGCCCCCGATCTCGAGTGCGCCGTCCACCACAGCCACCGGGTCGGAGAATCGGCCCATCACCGAGTCGTACTGCAACAAATGGGCCATGGTTTCCAAGCTGCCCAAGTCGTTTACGGCCACGAATTCCAGGTCGGCACCGGCCTGCCGGGCTGCTCTGAAGAAGTTCCGCCCGATGCGGCCGAACCCGTTGATTCCCACGCGAATGCTCATGCGGCTGAGACTAACGGCCCACCCGCCAAATTCTGATGATGGGGACCAACGAAATCAGCCATATTTCCCTCAGCCTAGGCCTGCCGTTCAAACGCGTGATTTCAGCGGACGTTTCCTTGGCCGCCATCGACGGGGATGAGCTGGCCGGTGATGAACCGGGACGCATCCGAGGCCAGAAACACCATCACCGGCCCGAGGTCCCGATCCGGGTCGCCGTAGTCCTGACCCAGTGCGATACTCTGGATGTTCCGCCAGAACTTCTCGGTGCGCTCCTCATCGGTAGCCCGATCCCAGGATGCTTGGAACATAGGAGTTCTGATGGCCGGTAGAACAGCGTTGACCCGAACGCCGTCGGCCCCCCAAGCCCCGGCCGCAGTGCGCGTCCAGGCATGTACCGCTCCTTTGGACGCCGAATAGGCCGCCGCTCCCGGCTCAGCCCGCTGGCCGGAAATCGACCCGAAATTGATGATGGCACCTCCCCCGCCAGCCTTGAGCCGCTGGTACGCGGCCTGATTGGTCAGCACCGTGCCCCGCACATTCACTGCGAACATCCGGTCCCACTCACCTATGGTCACGTCTTCCGCTGCGGACGGTGCGTGAATAGCCGCCGGGTGCGCCAGCGCATCTAGCCCGCCCAAAGCGTTGTCTGCCTCCGCAAACGCCGCATCCACTTGCTCTTCTTCAGCAACATCAACCGACACGTACATGACTTCGTCAGGCCCATCTGCCCCCGCCTCAGCGCAAACCGCCCGCCCCGCGTCATCGGCAATGTCCATCCCCACTACCCGAGCCCCAGCCTTCACATAAGCCCGCACCGTCGCCGCCCCCATCCCACTCGCACACCCCGTGACGATGATCCTCTTGCCGTTCAACTCCACAGTGTCCTCCCTATGGCTCGCAGCGCAGTTTACACATTGCTGTGTATGATGGTGTTGTGAGTCGGACCAACATCGATATCGACGATGAACTCATCGAGCGCGCCATGCAGACATTCGGGCTTCGCACCAAGCGCCAGGCGGTGAATCTTGCCTTGGAGCGCCTTCTGGGTGGCGGGCCGATGACCATTGAAGAGCAACTGGAAATGGAAGGGGTCGGCTGGGACGGCGACCTCGACACCATGCGCGCCAGCCGGTTCGCCGATTGGGGCAGCAGTGCTGATAGCTGATACTTCCGCCTGGGTCGACTTCTTGTCTGCGACTGGCTCGCCTCAGGCCCAGAGAATGCGCCGGGCGATATCCGATCAAGAAGTGGTCACCCTCGACCCGATCCTGCTGGAGGTCATGGCCGGTGCCCGCCAAGATGCCGTTGCCCGAACCCAACGGTTGCTGGAGGCCCAGCAACACGAGGCGCTCTCCCCCAAGCTCGACTGGCTCGACGCTGCAACGATCTATCGGGAACTCAGGTGGCGGGGAATCACCGTTCGCTCGCAGACCGATGCCCTCATTGCAGCCGTCGCCATCCGCCTCAACGTGCCCGTGCTCCACCACGACCGCGACTACGGCCACATCGCCGAGCACACCCCCCTACAACTGGTGGAAGTCTGACCCATACCCTCTTGCCTTCTGACGAACTTGGCTTGATGGATACAGGCCGCATAGGTGTCGCACGGCGTGCTACGGTGAGACTGTGAGCCGTGAGATCAGCCAGCGGGAGCTACGGAACAACAGCGGGAAAATCATGCTCGAACTCGACGAGGGCAGGACGTTCACGGTGACTCGCAATGGCGTGCCGGTAGGCGAGCTGGGTCCGCTGCGCCGCCACCGCTTCATTTCCGCTGAAGCTGCGGTGGAGCTCTTCCGGACTGCCCCCAGTGTTGACTATTGGGATCTTCGGGCCGACCTTGACGCCGTTGCCGACCAAGATCCATCTCCTCGTGCCTGAGACGCCAAGACCGCCCCGTGGGCTGCTGGATACTTCGGTGATCATCGATCTTGAACACATCGAGGCATCGGCCCTCCCGTACGAGGTCGCCATCAGCGCCATGACTTTGGCTGAGCTGGCAGCTGGCCCGCATGCCGCAAACGACAGAGTGGAGCGAGGCCGGAGGCAAGATCGTCTCCAGCGGACAGAGGCTGCATTCGATCCATTGCCATTCGATGTCGATGCCGCCCGGGCCTATGGACGAGTCTTCTCCGCGGTCCTCAGCGCCGAGCGGAAACCCCGCGGGGCAAGGGCAGTCGATCTGATGATCGCTGCGACCGCCCTCGCCGCCAACTTGCCCCTCTACACTCGCAACCCCAACGACTTTGCAGGCTTGAATGAGATTGTCGACATCGTGCCCGTCTGATGGCAACCTGAATCTCGCATAATGCGGATCGTTGACTTGTTGGAGCGGGATGCGGCGCTCTACCCCGAGCGGACTGCGGTAGCGGTTGCCGGAGGACCATCTGCTTCCTTTGGGGAGCTGCACGACCGAGTTCTCCGGCTGGCCAGCGGACTGGAGGCTGCGGGGGTGGGGACTGGCGACCGGGTGGCGCTCATGGCCGACAACGGGCTGGTCTTTTTCGACGTCTATCTGGCGGTGGCCTACCTGGGCGCGGCGGCAGTGCCGCTGAACACCCAGCTCACCGATCCCGAATTGTCCTTCATCCTCTCCAATGCCGAGCCTGCCCTTACCGTGGCAACCCCTCCCTACGCCGAACGGTTGGAGGCCATCGGCACCACCGGCCCAGTGATCGATGCCGACGGCGATTCTTACGTAAGCCTGCTCGCGTCGGAGCCCTTCACTGATCTGGATCGCGCTACCGAACAAGACACCGCGCTGATCATCTACACCAGCGGAACCACCGGGAGGCCGAAAGGGGTGTGCCTCACCCAGCGAGGCTTGGCCTTCAACGGGCTGACCATGGCCCTGGTGCAGCGGTTCCGGCCCGATGATGTGTTCTTGTCCACCACGCCGCTTTACCACGCGGCCACCGGCACCCGGGTGTGCTCCATGCTGGCCGACGGCCAGACCCACGTGGTGGTGCGCTCCTTCTCGCCAGAGTCGTTCTTCGCCGCGGTCGCCGAGCACCGGGTGACCATCTCGATCTTGGTTCCCGCGCAGCTGCGCCGCATCCTCGACCATCCCGGCTTTGCGGAGGCCGATCTGTCCAGCCTGCGGCTCATCGTCTACGGCGCCGCTCCCACCGCGGGGCCGCTCATCAAACAGGCCTATGAACGCTTCGGGTGCGGGCTGTACCAGGGCTACGGCATCTCCGAGTGCGTCACCAACCTCACCGGGCTGCTGCCCGAAGACCACGACCTCGCCATGGCCGGACGCCCCGAACTGCTCGATTCGTGCGGGCGCGTCGTTCCCGGGGTCCGGATCGAACTCCACGACGACAATGGCGTCTTGGCCGCTCCCGGAGAGGTGGGCGAGATCTGGGTGAAGAGCGAGAAGGTGATGGCCGGCTACTGGCGCAACCCCGACCAGACGGCTGAAGCTCTGGTCGACGGGTGGCTGCGAACCGGGGATCTGGGCCGCATGGACGCCCATGGCTACCTCTACATCGTCGGCCGGTCCAAAGACATGCTCATCAGCGGCGGCGTCAACATCTACCCCAGCGAGATAGAAGCAGTGCTTTACGACCACCCGGCCGTCGCCGAAGCAGCGGTGGTCGCGCGCCCCGACCCCGAATGGGGCGAGCGCCCGGTGGCCTTCGTCGAGCTCCGACCCGAAGAGTCGCTCGACGGACTAGCGGATTGGTGCCGCCAGCGCCTGGCCAAGATCAAGGTCCCCGACGAATTCATCGCCGTCGACAGCTTTCCCCGCACCGTCACAGGCAAAATCCGCAAGGTAGAACTCCGAGAACACCTAGCCGCCGGCTGACGGGACAAGCCACCCGGCCTAAACGGCTAGCCGAGGCGGGGTTTGATCTCCTCGTCGGCGTCGATGTCGATTTCGAGGATTAGAGATTGGTAGGACTTGCCGTGGGGGTCGGTTCGGAGGCTCATGGATACTCCTCCGCCGAGGGCTTCGGTCATCACGAAGTTCAAGCCCTTGGTGCCGGGCAACTCGTAGCGCGTGATCTCGCCCGTAACCAGGCTCCCGAACTTATCCCGCACCTTTTCGGCGGTGAGCTCGCGCCGCAGCACGTCCCAGTTTTCATCGTCGTACACGAAGACGCACAGGTTCACGATGTCGCCCTTGTCGCCGGAGCGGGAATAGGCGAACTCCCGCAGCTTCATGCCTCGATTACCTCGGTGATCAGCTTCACATCCTCGCGGGGCAACAGCGCCGGGGTGACCCCGATGGCCGGCGCCATCTGGGTGGTGACCCCACCACCCCCGGCCGGTCCCATCCACAGGAATTGCCCCTCGAAAGCCACCGCATCGGCGGTCTCCCGATCGTCGCAGCGGGCCGCGATGCGAAGCCGCACCTCAGCTGGGTCACCGCCGGGAAGCTGGCCGTCGAATAGTGCGCTCATGCCGTGGAGGTCGTAGCGGATCTCGTCGATGCCCGACTGGTACGGCTCCAAGCGCTTGGCCACCACCTCCGCGGCCAGTTGGGCCCGCTCCACGCAGCCCGCGCCGCCGTAAGAGATCTCGGTCACCACCTTCCACCCCTGGTCTACCCCCACCAGCACCTTGAGAGTGTCAGGGCGGGGGCGGCCCGAGGCACCGCCGACCCGCACACGGTTTGGATCCACCTCCTCCACCCACACATGGGAGAAGTCCGCGGTGCTGTCGGGGGTGAGATAGGCCGCCGGGTCGTGGATCTCGTAAGCCAGTTGCGTCTTCATGGTGCCTATGTCCACCGCCCCGCCGGTGCCCTCCAGCTTGGTGATGATCAGCTCGTCCTCGTTCACGTGGGCCAGGGGAAAGCCGAGGTGGACGATGTCGTCCAGCACCCGGTAGGGCGGGTCCACGTAGTTTCCACCGGTGGCGTGGGTGCCGCACTCCAGAAGATGGGCCACCAGGGTTGCGGTGCCCATCTTCTCCCAGTCGTCCAGCGCCCAGCCCATCTCATAGGCGATCGGCCCCACATAGAGCGACGGATCGGCGATGCGGCCGCCGAGGATGAACTGCGCGCCCTCGTCTAGGAGCTCCACAATGGGATCGGCGCCAATGTAGGCGTTGGCCGATACCACTTTGGCGGCGATGGCCTGGGCGGTCACCCCCATTTCGGGAAGCTCCAGATCCTGGTCGAGCACATGGTCGAGCACGTCGTCGCCGTGGATCACCCCGACCCTCACCCCGGTGACGCCGTTGAGCTTCAGCCCCCGCAGCACGTCGTCGGCCGCGGCGGCAGGATTGGCGGCGCCGAAGTTGCCCACCATCTTTCCGCCGCGGCGCAGAAAGCCGGCGAAACGGCGCATGAGCTCGGGGATGCGCTGATCGTGACCCGCTGTCTCGTCATCGAGGCGGCGCACTTGGGCCAGCGCCATGGTCCGCTCGGCCAGGCAGTCGAAGCCCATGTAATCCACCAGGCCGCTGTCGGCCAGCTCCTGGGCCCAGTCCAGCCGATCGGTGGAATACGCCGACCCGCTGCCGATGGAGATGCTCCTGCTGGTCATCGGGCCAAGTAGCCGCCGTCAACCGGGAGTGCGACACCGGTCACGAAACTGCTGGCATCGCTGGCCAAGAACAGCGCGACTTCGGCGATCTCCTCGGGCTGCGATGGGCGCTGCAAAGGCACCGAAGTCTCCAGGAACTCCTTCATCAGGGGTTTGACGTCGGTGCCGGGCTCCCGTCCGAAGAACAGCGGAAGCATGGGGGTGTCCACTGGGCCGGGGCAGATGACGTTGGCCCGTACCTTGGGGGCTAGGGCCAGAGCCAGCGACTTGCCGAACGTCACGATTGCCCCCTTGGTCATCGAGTACAGCGGCGAGAACGGCGATCCCACCACCCCGGATGTGGAAGCGGTGAGGATGATTGACGCGTTGCCCGACGCCTCCAACAAGGGCACCGCCCGGGCAACGGTGAAGAAGGCCGATTTCATGTTGATGGCCGCGGTCTCTTCGTAGTCGGCCTCGCTCATGTCGAGCCCGGCCGGACCGGGGATGCCGGCGTGGGCGTAGAGGACGTCGATCTTGCCGTGAGTCGAGCCAACCTCGGCCATCAACCCTTCAATCTGAGCTACATCGCTGACGTCAACGGTGAAGGCGCTGGCCGCGCCCCCGGCAGTGGCGATCAAATCCACGGTCTCTGCGGCGGCATCGGCGCGAAGATCGGCCACCACCACATGAGCGCCTTCGCCAGCCATGCGCCTGGCCGCGGCCCGGCCCATGCCTGAACCAGAAGCAGTTATGACCGCTACTCTTCCATCGAGCACTCCCATTGAAACCCCCGTGAGCAAGAACTCTTCCATTAGCGATGATCGATTTAGCCGTCGCAGCAAGGAAAGAACGCCATGAACGCACATGACCCGCTAGACGGCCTGAAGATTATCGACTGCGATTCCCATTTCACCGAGCCGCCCGAGCTGTGGACCGCTCGTGCCCCCGCCGCCATGCACAACCGAGTGCCCGTGCAGAAGACGGTCGACGGCATCACCGCGTGGTATCTGGACGGCGAGCTCTGGGCCAGCACCGGCGGGAACACCATCCAAACTGGGCACGAGAAGATCCTGGGCAGCCACGTGGTCCAGCCATTCGAAGTCATCGACACCAGCGCCTGGGCCGTGAAGGAGCGGCTCGAACTCTGCGACGAGATCGGGGTGCACGCCCAGATCCTGTACCCCAACGGCGTCGGCTTCTCCTCTAACCACGTCTTCGCCATCGAGGATCTAGCCCAGCGGCGAATGGTGCTGGAGATCTACAACGACTTCTTCGTAGACGTTCAGCACGAGTCCAACGGCCGGCTGTTCCCCCAGGCCATGCTCCCGATCTGGGACATGGAGTTCACCGTGGCTGAGATGACCCGGCTGCTGGACAAGGGCATCACCGGGTTCACGCTCTCCGACAAGCCCGAGATGGTTGGCCTGCCCGAGCTGTGGGAGCCCTACTTCGCCTCCATGTGGGACCTGTTCAACCAGTCGGGCGCGGTGGCCAACTTCCACATCGGCGCCGGCATGAGCCGCGCCGAGATGGAGAGCATCCGAGGCGCCCGCTTCCAGCAGGCCCGGGTGGGCGGCGAGGCCGGCCCCGACGACCTGCCCCGGCCCATTCCCGTGTCCCCCAGCACCTGGTGGGGGCAGTTCGACCACCAGCGTCGCCTCGCCATCCACGCCACCCAGATGTACATGAGCAACGTGCGCATCATCGTCAACCTGTGCATGAGCGACCTGTTCGACCGCTACCCCAACCTCAAGATCGTCTCGGCCGAGAGCGGCATCGGCTGGGTTCCCTTCATCCTCGAAGCCCTCGAGTACCAATACGACGAGATGGTCACCGAAGCCCACGAGCTGGCCCTCAACTCCCGCCGTCCCCGGGAGTACTTCAACGACCACATCTGGGTCATGTTCTGGTTCGAGAATTCGGCCCCGGCCAAGCTCATCGAAGACGTCGGAATCAACAACGTGCTGGTGGAGACCGACGTCCCCCATCCGACGTGCCTGTTCCCGGGCGCCCGGGAGCACTTCGCCCGGGTGCTGGCCGGCGTCGATCCCCACATCCGACGCCGAGTGCTCCAAGACAACGCCGCCGAGCTCTACGGCATCGACATCTAGGGGCGCCCATGCAGTTCGGCATGATCATCAGCGACGTGCCGCGCGACGTGGACCCCATCGAGCAGTTCGACGGCATCCTGCGCCAAGTGGAGGCCGGGCAGCGCAACGGCCTCACCCATTTCGTCATCGGCCAGCACTTCTTGTACGGCGACCTGCGCTGGCTCCAGCCGGTCCCCCTGCTCGCCCGCCTGGCCGCCGAGATCGACGACCACGTGCGGCTGGCCACCACCGTGCTGCTAGCCCCCAAGTACCACCCGGTGATCCTGGCCGAGGAGCTTGCCACCCTCGACATCGTCACCCGGGGCCGCCTCGACGTCGGTCTCGGGCTCGGATACCGGAGCGAAGAGTTCGACCTGATGAATATCCCGATCAGCAAGCGGGTCAGCCTGTTCGACGAGTGCCTCGACATCATGAAGCTGTGCTGGGCCATGGAGGACTTCGACTACCACGGCCAGCACTGGCAGATTCGCGGAGCCACCCCCCACATCCGATGCGTGCAGCAGCCCCATCCCCCCATTTGGATGGGCGCGCATTCCCGCAAGGGCGCCCGGCGGGCGGGCCGAGTGGGCGACCGGTTCATCATCCCGCCGGAGTACGACATCCATGAGATGCGGGTCCGTTTGGGCATCATGGCCGCGGGATTTGCCGAGCGGGGCAAGCCGATGGGCCATCAGCCCCTGCGGCGCAACGCCTTCGTGGGCGCCACCAACGAGGAGGCACGAGCCAGATTCGTGGACGTCAGCAAGGAGCGATACCTCGCGTATGCCCGCAAGGAGCTCGACATATTGGACGAGGAGGCGCTCATGGGCGACTTCTTCGATGAGGTGAAGCACTCGGTGGCGGTGGGCACGGCCCAACAGGTGATCGACCACTTCACCGAGGTGGCCCGAGAGCTGCCTATCGACCCGTTCGTGGTGAAGCCCCAGTGGCCCGAGATGCCCATCGACGAGGTGATCGACTATCTCGACACCATGGGACGCGAGGTCATACCGGCGCTGGCCGAAGTCCAGCCCATGCCCATCGAGGACATCTCCGCTTCACTGGCTCTGGTGGCCGATGAGGTGGCCGAAGCACTGGAGGCCATGTGAACGCAGCATCATTCGACGAGGCCATCGCCCACACGCCGCTGGGCGACGGGCGCTTTCTCACCTCCACGCCCCCGTCGTGGATGGCCTCGGGCCGCGTTCCCGCCGGGCTGGTGGAAGCGCAGTTGATGGCCGGGCTGGAGGCCACGGTCACCGACCCCCAGTACCGCCCGCTGTCGTTCACCGCCCATCTGCTGCGAGCGCCGGGCGAGGGCGACTACGAGGTGCAGACCGAAGTGCTCCGCACGGGCCGCACCCTCATCAGCACTGCGGCCCGGGTGGTGCAGGGCGACAAGCTGATCGCCACCGCGTTGGCCAGCTTCGCCACCGACCGGCCCAGCCCCGAGTTCGACGAGCTGCCCATGCCCGAGGTGGCCCCGCCCACCCCGGGACGGGAGACCGACGGCTACGTGCCCGAGTTCGCATATCCCTATGGCGACAACGTGGTCATGCAGGACCGCCTCGGACCGAAACCGTTCACCGCGCCCGACGGCCCCATGGAGCGGGTGGGATGGGCCGGCTTCGCCCAGGCCCGCCCCATCGACGCCCCCGGTCTGTTGATGATCGGCGATATCGGGATGATGGGCTGGTGGGTGCGCCTCGACCGCATGTACACCACCGCCACCCTGGACCACACCACCTATTTCCGGACCGACCTGTCCCGGGCAAAGGCCGACGACATGGTGCTGCTGCGGTCGCGCACCGGGCTGGTCCGCGGCGGCTACCTGGACTGGGATCTCGACATCTGGGCCCCGGACGGCACTCTGCTATGCCAGTCCCGCCAAATCCTGGCCATCCTCGGGTGAACCGGCGATGACCCAACCGGAACCGCTGCGCATCGTCGACTTCTCCACCCACATGTCGGGGCCGCTGGCCTCGCACCTGCTGGTGGAGATGGGCACCGACGTCATCAAGGTCGAACACCCGGTTCAGGGCGACGGCAATCGGGGCAACGATCCCAAGATCGCCGGGGTCAGCGATCTGCACCTCGCCCTCAACCCCGGCACCCGCAGCATCGCAATCAGCACCCGCTCGCCCCACTGGGCCGAGGTGGTGGCCGGGATCACCGCCTGGGCCGACGCGGTGATCGTCGGCGCCCGACCCAAGGACGCCGTTCGCCGAGGACTCGACTTCCACACCCTCCTCGAGGCCAACCCGCAACTGGTGTACTGCGTGATCTCGGGCTACGGGCTGGCCGGACCGTGGGCCGAATACAAGGCCCACGGCCAGAACATGGACGCGCTGGCCGGCCGGGTCGAGGTGGAGTGGAAAGAGGGCCAGCCCCAAACCAGAGTCGGGTGGCGCTCGGCCGGGGTGCTGCTGGCCGGGGTTTTCGGCGCCATGGGGGTGCTGGCCGCCATCGTCAAGCGAGACAGGGGCGGCGGACCCCAGTTCGTACACACCTCCATCTGGAACACCGCACTGTGGTGGAACTGGCGAGACGTAAACACCTGGGTGAACAACGATGAGCCCTGGCACGAGTACCGCTCGTTGGGATCGCGCTATGCCATGTACGCCACCTCCGACCACCGCGCCCTGCTCATCTGCCCGCTGGAAAAGGTCGCCTGGAAGCGATTCTGCGACTTGGCCGGGCTGGACCAGCTCCGAACCCGAGGAGAGTGGACCCACAGCATGGATTTCGGATACGACGACGAGTTCCCGCTGATCGCCGAGGCCATCAGCCGGCGCACGTTCGACGACTGGAACCGCCTTCTCGACGAAGCCGAGATACCTTTCGCCCCCATACTTACCCTCGACGAGGCGGTCAGCAGCGACCACGCCGCCGTCAATCGGGTGCTCCGGGGTACCGAGCTTCCCGGAGGGCGAGTTCAAATGGCCGCTTCACCGGTGCAGCTCTCCTCGAACCCCGACGAGGCGGCCCAGCCCGACCTGTCCGATCTGCCGCCGCCCCCCGATCTGGGCGCCGACACCGCCGAAGTCCTCGCCGAAATCGGGTTGGACAAGCTCATCGGAGAAGACCTGTCGGGAGGCCGGGCATGACCAAGCCTCTCGACGGAATCCGGGTGCTCGACTTCACCCGCCACATGGCCGGCCCCTACGGCACCATGATTCTGGGCGACTACGGAGCCGACATCATCAAGGTGGAGAGCCTTCCCCACGGCGACGGCAGCCGAGGCGTCGGCACCGCGTTTATCGACGGCGAGAGCGCGCTGTTCCTCATCTGGAACCGGGGCAAGCGCAGCCTCGCACTGGACATGCGCAAACCCGAGGGGCTCGAGGTGGTCCATCGCCTGGCCGCCACGGTCGACGTGGTGGTTACCAGCTACCGGCCTGGCGTGGCCGACGAGATCGGCATCGGCTACGACGCCCTGTCGGCCATCAACGACCAGATCGTGTACATCTCTCTCACCGCCTTCGGACCGGACGGTCCGCTGGCCCCCTATCCGGGAACCGACCCGGTGGTCCAGGCCGTCTCGGGGGTCATGTCGGTGACCGGGGAGCCTGATCGAGGGCCCAATCTGGTGGGGGTCCCGATGGCCGATTTCACCGGCGCCTTGGTCACCGCCCAGGCCGCCATGCTCGGCCTGTTCGCCCGACAGCAAACCGGCAAGGGCCAGCTCATCGACGTCTCGATGCTTTTCGCCCTGATGTCGTCGCTCACCACCCGGCTGGCCTCGCACTGGGTGGATAGTGAGGATCCAGAGCGCCACGGCAGCGCCCACAGCGTGGTGGTGCCCTATGAGGCGTTCCAGACCGCCGACGGACACGTGGTGACCGGTGTGTGGGGCGGCGCCGACGGGTGGAAGCGCTTCTGCCAGGCTATCGGCGAGCCGGAATTGGCTGCCGACAAGCGCTATCTGACCAACCAGCAGCGGGTGGACGCCCGTGCCGAGCTCACCGAATACCTGCAGAGCATCTTCATCACCCGGACCAGTGCGCAGTGGGAGGAGTCGTTCAACCAGCACCGAGCGCTGTTCGGGCCGGTCCACACCTTCTCGCAGATCCTCAACCACCCCCAGGTGAAGCAGACCGGACTGGTGCAGACGGTGGAACACGCCACTTTGGGCGAGATCCCCCAATTGGGCCCGGTGATCGGGCTCCACGACACCCCCGGCGCGATTGCCGGGCCTCCCCCGGTGCTGGGCCAGCACAGCGAGGAGATCCTGGCCGAAGCGGGCTACAGCCCGGAGGAGATCGCCGCCTTGATCAAGGCCGGGGTGGCGGGCACGGCCTGAGGGCCCCTATTGGACTGAATGGCAGTGCTGGCCCAGGGCGTGGGCCGCCTCTCGGGTCTCGGCGGGGTCATAGGAGACCACCACCATGTTGACGACATCGGCCCCCGCCTCCCCCAGCGCCGCCAGCATGCTCCGGGTGGCGTCGCCATCGGTGAGATCGAGCACTCCGGCCGAACCGCTTCCCACTGCGGCCGGGCAGTTGGTGGCCACGGTGAAGGGCTGATCGGCCCGCGGCGACCGCTTTCGCTCCTCCCGCAGAAAGCCCACGTGTTCCCGCAAGTCCTCCGGGGACATCCGCGCCGCCAGCCAACCGTCCCCTACTGCGGCGGCCCGGCGGAGCGCGGGACGAGAGTGGCCGCCCACGAAGATGGGCACCGGCGACTGGACCGGCTTGGGCCGCATATTGAGAGGCAAGAACGAGTGGGTCTCCCCCTCATAGGAGGGCTGGTCCTGCTCCCACAGCGCCCGCAGGATCTCGATGCCGTCCTCCAGCAACTGTCGGCGGCGGCCGTAGTCGGCACCGAGGGCGTCGAACTCCTCGCGGAGCCATCCGAGGGTCACCCCGAAGATCACCCTTCCCCCCGACAGGTAGTCGAGGGTGGCCACGGCCTTGCCCACGACCACCGGATTGCGCTGCGGCAACACGCAGGCATTCACCGCCAGACGGATGGTGGACGTCGCCCCGGCCACAAAGGCCAAGGTGGTCAGGGCCTCCAGGCGGGGGTTGTCGGTGGGATAGGGGTACTTCCCGTCGGCCATCGTCGGGTTCTGCGAGGTGAACTCCACCGGAAAGGCGATGTGGTCGCCCACCCACACCGAGTCCAAACCGGCCGACTCCGCCGCCTGGGCGACATCGACGATGTCCTCGGCTGTGGCTGGGCCCTCGTAGGGCAAGCAGAGACCGATCTTTGGACCGCGGTAGGGAGTGTTGTCCGATCCCATGGGCTCTGCTTTCGGTAGTTGGGGCTTTGGGTGGTAGGGGTTCTCGGTGTCAGCCGGACAATAGCGGGATCACCTCGGAGCCGAACCGCTCGAGCTGGGCGAGGGCGTGGGCATGGTCGTATCCGGGCCATTGCGGCTTGTAGACGAAGTGGGAGTGCTCCACCTGGGCCATGAGATAGGAGAGCCCCTCCGCCACATCGGACGGGCTGCCGAGCACGAAGCGGTTGTCCAGCCAATCGCTTTTGCCGATGCCGTCGTCAACGTCAAGCCCCCAAGAGCGATACGTGCCATAGCGCGACGACGCGCCCGCGGCCACCGCTGCCTCGGCCTCAGCAGGGCTGTCGGCGATGTAGACCTCCCGACGCACGGGGATGGCGGCCCGCGCCCGGTTGCCGTGGGCCGCTCGCTCCTCCAGATAGGCCCGGTAGAGGTCGATGAGCTCTCGGTGGGTGGGGAACGGTGCGGCGTACCAAGCGTCGCCCACTCGGGCGGCCCGCCGCACCGATGCCTTCACCTGGGCCCCGACCCAGATCGGGGGATGAGGCCGCTGGACGGGCAGTGTGGACACCTCCACGCTGTCGAGCTGGAAGAATCGGCCCTGGTGGGTTACAGGCTGGCCGGTCCACAGTGCTCGGATGATCTCCACCGCCTCCTCGAACCGCTCGGTCCGGGTGGTGCGGTCGATGCCGAACGCGTCGAACTCGTCTTGGCTGTAGCCGATGCCCACGCCCATGATCGCCCGCCCACCGGTCACCGCGTCCATGGTGGCCATCTCCTCGGCGATGGTGAGGGGATGGTGCAGGGGCAGCAGCAGGATGCCGGTGGCGACGCTGACCGAAGGGAATTGCATGGACACCGAGGTCAGATACGGGATGGGCTGGAGGTAGCGCAAGGTCGGGGCTGCGAAATGCTGGCCTGCCACCACTAGGTCGAACCCATGATCCACAGCCACTGCGATCAGCTCGTGGTGCTCGGCGATCTGCTGGTGGGCGGGCACCGACCGGCCGTGAACCGAGGTCAGGAGCAGGCCGAATCTCACCGGACCATCATGGTTCAACGACACCGCGGTGTGCCGGACCCATGTTGCCGCCGAGCCGAAGCCGTAACTAGACATTCGCCATGCGACGGCTTGCTATTCGACTGCTTGGTGCGTTTCGACGGATCTCCCTTCTCATTCGGAAGATGCGGGGCAAGACGCTCGACGATGTGGCCGAACAACGGGTGGTAAGCGGCAAGGCGTGGGAGGAGTTCTGCGATTCCTTGAAGGCAGCGGGGGCGGCGATGAACTTCCCCGGCGCGCCTCGGGATCCGTTCAACCAGGCGGAGGGCTACCGGCACCTGAGCCGCCTCACCCGGGCCGGTCTGATGGCGTTCATCGAGCATGCCGACCCCAAGGCCCCGGTGATGCACCGGGTGGCCAACGAGACCACCAAGCTGGGCGCCGACAACCCCGACAACTACTACTACACCGCGGCGTTGGACGGCAGCTACGACTACAAGATCACCGGGAGACGCAACAACATCGCCTACCTGAGCATCGGAACCCAGTCGGGCAACTACGGCCAGGGCGGCGGCCTGCCCCCCACCGGGCATATCGAAGCCGACCAGATCGAGATGGACGCCGACGGGTGCTTCGAGCTGATCCTGAGCAGCACCCCTCAAGAGGGCAACTGGCTGCCGATGACCCCCGAGACCGGCACGCTGGTAGTGCGTCAGACCTTTGCCGACCGCAAGACGGAGATCCCCGCCGAGCTGTCCATCGAGCGCATCAACTGCGCCCCCGAAGAGCGCCAGCCTTCGCACCTGACGCCAAAGGCCTTGGATGACGGGTTGAAGAATGTGGGGGCTCTGGTGATGGGCGCGCCGCTGCTGTTCACCAAGTGGGCCCGCGACTTCTCCAAGCACAGCAACCAGCTTCCCCAGTTCGACCCAGACGTGTCGCTGAACGCCGGAGGCGATCCCAACATCACCTATTACCACAGCCACTGGGCGCTGGGGCCCGACGAGGCGCTGGTGATCGAGGCCACTCCCCCGGAATGCGAGTACTGGAACTTCCAGCTCAGCAACTATTGGATGGAGTCTCTGGACTACCGCCACTTCACGATCCACACCAACAGCCATCTGGCCCGCTACGAAGCCGATGGGTCGGTGCGCCTGATCGTGGCCCATGAGGATCCCGGCCTGCCCAACTGGATCGAAACCGCAGGCCACTCGCTCGGCACCATGTCGTTCCGATGGGTGCGAGCCGTCGAGACTCCCCAGCCACAGTGCCGGGTGGTGCCGTTGAGCAGCTTGCGGGACTAGCGGCTTGACGTCCACCGACTACGAGAATCCCTATCGGCCGATCCCTATCCGGGCCGTCAATCGGCTCGGTCGCGCCGGCCAGCGCCTCGGACTCTCAGGCCGCTTAGAGGTCAACAAACTCGTCAAGCACGCAACGCGCAAAACCGGGCTCTCCGACTTCGGCGACGACGGGCACTTGGAGGCGTTGCAAGTGCTCGTGAATTCGATCAACGACGAAGCGCGGCTGACTCCAACCGGCACGCTGATTCAGAAGTCCAGGCTCGCCGGGGCGCTGGTTCAGCGACTGCGGATCCAAGATCTGCTCAAGCGGCATCCTGAGATCGACGACATCGACCTCGGCACCGTCATCATGATCACCGGCTTGCAGCGCACCGGGACCACACTGCTGCACCGCCTGCTGTATTCCAACCCGGAAATCCGCGGCATCTCCGGCAACGAGGCGCTGTTGCCTGTGACGGCGGCGAAGACTGCCGAGCGCGCCGAGCGATCTCGCAAGAGGAGGGCGGTGCTGGCCGAGCGGACCATTTCCTACCTAGCCCCTGACTTCATGGCGGTCCACCCCATCGACCGCGAGCAGCCCGAAGAAGACGTACTGCTCCTCGATCTCAATTTCATGAGCCAGTCGGCCGAGGCCATCTTGCACGTGCCGAGCTATTCCCGTTGGCTGGCAGAACAAGACCACACGGCGACTTACCAGTACTTTCGCCGGGTCCTGAAGGTGCTTAGCTGGCCGCGACCGGCCCGCGCCTGGGTGCTCAAGACCCCGCACCACCTGGAGTACCTGGACGTCTTCCTCAAGGTGTTCGACGACGCCACGGTGGTGCAGACCCACCGCGACCCCCGCATCGCCGTCACCTCCTTTTGCAGCATGGTGGCCCACGGCCGAGGCATGTTCAGCGATGAGGTGGACCCCACAGAGATCGGGCGGCACTGGTACTACAAGACGCACCGGATGGTTGAGTGGGCCATGAGTACCCGAGCCGAATCGCCAGCGGGTCGATTCGTCGATGTCTCCTACTACGACTTAGTGCGCGACCCAATTGCCCAGCTCCAACGGATCTACGAGGCGGCGGGAATCGACTTCAACGACGAGGCCAGGGCGCTCGCCGAGCAGTACGCGGCCGCGAACCCCCAGAACCGCTTCGGAAAGCACCACTACCGACTTGAGCACTTCGGACTTAGCAAACCAGTAATGGACGAGACCTTCGCGGCCTACCGAGAGGCCTATGCGATTCCATTCGAATAAGCCCAGCAAGGCTCAACTAGCGCGAAGCGGCCATCGAGCAACGATGTACCGTTGGCCATGAGCCAAGCACCAAAGAAGCGCACCGTGGTCAACGCGATCACTGGGGCGGTTCGCGACTTCCGCAATCTGAGAGCCCCAGATGTCGAACCGGTTCCCGACGACGTGCGAATCGACGGCAAGACGTGCTTGGTGACCGGGGCCAACAGCGGGTTGGGCCGGGCGGCGGCCATCGAGCTGGCTCGGCGGGGCGGCAACATGATCTTGGCCTGCCGCCCCGGCCACAACGAGACCTGCGATGAGATCAAGGAGGCGTCGGGTTCGGAGACTGTGGAGATGGTCGAGGTGGACCTGGCCGATGTCCGCTCGGTGCATCACTGCTGCGACGAGCTGCAACGGAGGGGCACCCGGATCGACATCGCGCTAATGAACGCCGGCTTGATGACGCCCACTGCGAGGGAGACCCCACAGGGGTACGACACCATGTTCGCCGTCCACTTCCTGTCCAAGCGGGTGATGATCGACCGATGGCTGAAGGACGGCGTCATTCGACCCGCGGGCCCTGGCGAAGAGCTACCGAGAATCGTGTTCGTCTCGTCGGAATCGCACCGGTCTTATGAGGCAATCGAATTCGACAACCTCGGCGGATACGCCGAATACGGGATCAAGGAGAGCATGCGGCACTACGGGCTCAGCAAGCTGGTGTTGAGCACCTACGCCGCCGAGTTGTCACGCCGCCTGAACCCGCACGAGAACCCGGAGGTGGCCGTGCATGCGCTGTGCCCTGGAGGCGTGTCCACCAGAATCGCCCGAGATGCGCCCGCGCTGCTGAAGCCGATCGTCAACCCGGCCTTGCGGCTGTTCTTCCGTTCCCCTGAGAAGGCCATCGCACCCATCGTCTATCTCTGCTGCGCTCCTGAGGCAGGAGCATCCACCGGGATGTATCTCCATCTGATGAATCGCAAGGCGGTCTCAGACAGCGCCGCCGACCCCGAAAACGGGGCCATGCTGTGGGATACCAGTGAAGAAATGGTGGCGAAATATGGGAACGGGGACGCCACCTGAACCCGGTGCTGCTGCCTCTCCGGGCTATTTGTCGATGTCTCGGTGGACGACGAGGGGGCGGACGCCGAGATCTGCGTTCTCGATGAGTCGGCGGTTGATGTCTTCGGCCACAAATACTGAGCGGTGGTGGCCCCCGGTGCAGCCGAAGGCGATTGTGAGATACGACTTGCCCTCCCGCACATAGGCCGGTACCAACATTGTCAACAGGTCCTCGGTCTTTTGCAGGAAGGTCTCAGCCATGGGCTGGCCGTTGAGCAGGAAGTCTCTCACTGCCTCGTCTTGACCGGTGAGCGGGCGAAGCTCCTCCACCCAGTGGGGATTGGGCAGGAAACGGCAGTCCAACACCAGGTCGGCGTCGAGCGGGATGCCGTGCTTGAAGCCGAACGACATAATCCGGGTGGTCATCGATTCCGGTCCGGCGTCCAGTTCGAACACCTCGTCGATGAAGTGGTTGAGCTGGTAGATGCTGTATTCGGAGGTGTCCACCACCACGTCGGCCTGGCTGCGCAAGTTGACCAGAGCCTCCCGCTCGGCCTCGATGGCGTCTGACACTCCCATCGGCGGGACGCTGGAGAACGGATGCCTACGCTTGGTGCTCTCGAATCTTTTCACCAGCTCCGGAGTTGATGCGTCGAGAAAGAGGATTCGCACCGATCCTTGAGCTGATTCCTTGAGTTCGACCAGCGCGGGGGCCACATCCTCGTAGTAGAGGTTCAGCCCCAGCACCAGGCCCACTCGGGAGATGCCGCTGTCGGGGGCATCGGCAAACTCCTGGACCTTGGGCACCAGTGCGGGGGGCAGGTTGTCCACCACATACCAGCCCAAGTCTTCAAAGTGGTTGGCGGCCTGCGACCGGCCCGCTCCCGACATCCCGGTGATCACCACGAACTCGGCCACGACCTCAGGCTACCGATCCGCTCGTGGGCCGTGGAGCTTCTCGTAGATCGAATGGGCCACCGCATCAGGGAGCCAGCTCAGGGCCAGCAGGTCGTCGAGCGAGGCCCGCTCCACTGCCCGCACCCCGCCCATCTCTTTCACCAGCCGAGCTCGGCGGGTGGGGCCGAGGCCGGCGATGCCGTCCAGCGAGGATCGGGTCATCCGCTTGCCTCGGAGCTGACGGTGGTAGTCGTTGGCAAATCGGTGGCTCTCATCCCGGATGCGCTGAAGCAGGTACAGGCTCTCCGAAGGCCTCGGGATCTCCACCGGAGCAACCCGGCCGGGTACGAACACCTGCTCGAACTCCTTGGCCAGCCCCGCGGGGAAGATCTCCCCGTCGAGGCCCAGTTCGGCCAGCACCCGCTCGGCCACGCCGAGCTGCCCCTTGCCGCCGTCCACCACCAGGAGTTGCGGCGGGTAGGCGAACTTCCCCTTCTCCTCCACCGGGCGGTCGCGCTCGTCCAGGTAGTTGGTGAGCCGCCGGGTGAGCACCTCTTCCATGGCGGCGTAGTCGTCGTTGCCGTCCACGGCTCGCACCTTGAACCGGCGGTACTCCGACTTGCGGGGCAGCCCGTCCTCCATCACCACCATCGAGCCCACGTAATCGGACCCTTGGAGGTGGCTCATGTCGTAGCACTCGATTCGCAGGGGGGCCTCGGGCAGGCCCAGGCACTCCTGGAGGTCGTTGAGGGCTCGGGCCCGGCTGTTGTGGTCGGTGCTCCGCTTGAGCCGGTGGCGGGCGAAGGCGTCGGCCGCGTTGCGGGCCACCGTCTCCTGAAGCTTGCGCTTTGTCCCCCGCTGGGGCACGGCAATGGCCACCCTGGACCCCCGCTGCTCCCGCAGCCACTCCTCATACAGTTCCTGGTTGTGGGGCAGGTCGGGAACCAGCACCTGTTTGGGGCTGCCCAACGGGTTCTCCTCGAAATACAGTCGCTCCAGCACCCGGCTCACCAGCTCGTCGCGGCCCAAGTCACCAGCCTTGTCCACGATGAACCCCCGGCGGCCCATCACCCGGCCCTTGCGGACGTAGAACACCTGGCAGGCCGCCTCCAGCTCATCATCCACTAGGCCGACCACGTCGTAGTCCTCGGAGCGGCCCCCCACCATTTCTTGGCCCTCAATCGCCTTTCGCACGGTGGCCAGCCGGTCCCGGCACCGGGCGGCCTGCTCAAACTCCAGGGCGGCCGAAGCCTGGGCCATGTCGTCCTCCAGCCGCTTCACCACTTCGTCGGTGTCGCCGCTCAGGAACGAGAGCAGGTCGTCCACCATTTCGTCGTAGCGTCCCCGCTCCACCTCGCCCACGCACGGTCCGGCGCACTTCTCGATGTGGTACAGCAGGCACGGCCGGCCGAGGCGGGCGTGGTGGTTGAACTTGTTGTCGCTGCACGTGCGGATGGGGAAGGTACGCAGGAGCTGGTCGAGGGTCTCCCGTATGGCGTAGGCATGGCCGTAGGGGCCGAAATAGCGGTTTCCCTTCTTCTTGCGACCCCTTATGACCATGGCCCGGGGCCACTCATCCACCATGGTCACGCACAGAAACGGGTAGCTCTTGTCGTCGCGGTAGCGGACGTTGAACCGGGGCTGATGCTGCTGGATGAGGCTGTACTCCAGCATCAGCGCTTCTACTTCGGTGTCTACCTGAATCCACTCCACCGATTCGGCTTCGGCCACCATCTGGGCAGTGCGAGGTGGCAGGTAGGCCGGGTTCTGGAAGTAGCTTCCCAGCCGGGACCGCAGGCTCTTCGCCTTGCCCACATAGATAAGCCGTCCGTGGCGGTCTTTGAACTGGTACGACCCCGCGGCGTCGGGGATGGTGCCGGGGGGCGGGCGGTTCAACATGCTCTGCCCATCCTACGAGTCGGACGGCGGCCGGATTGCCTTCCTTCAAGGCACCCGTTCCACCTCTTTTCATTGCCCCATCAAGGCGGATATGATTTCAATTCACGCTGGCCGGGTATCCAGCGACATATCGAACTCTAAGGCCGACATCCCCGTGGCGAGGCGACCCGGCTGTCCCCACCGGCTGCTAATTGGAGTTCCCGTACCTCACGGAGGTTCCCAAAACATGTTGCGCGTTCAGCGACCGCTCCCTGAGCGGTACACAACGGCATCGCCCCCGCAGTTGGCGGAGTGGATTGGCGACGCCAAGAGAACCCTGGGCGACCGGCTGTTCATTCTCGGGCATCACTACCAACGCGATGAGGTCATGGCGTGGGCCGACGCCCGTGGTGACTCCTTCCGTCTGTCGGTGCTGGCCCAGCAGCGCCCCGAGGCCGAGTACATCGTGTTCTGCGGCGTTCACTTCATGGCAGAGTCGGCCGACATCTTGACCGGCGACCATCAGCAGGTGGTGCTGCCCGACCTGAACGCGGGCTGCTCGATGGCCGACATGGCCGACATCGACCAGGTGGAAGAGGCCTGGGAGGAGCTGGCTCGGGTGACCGACATCGACCGGGTGGTGCCCATCACTTACATGAACTCGGCCGCCAACCTGAAGGCCTTCGTGGCCCGCCACGGCGGCGCGGTGTGTACATCGTCCAACGCCAAGGCGGTTTTGACGTGGGCGCTGGAGCGGGGCGATCAGGTGCTGTTCTTTCCCGACCAGCATTTGGGGCGCAACACCGGGTTCGACATGGGCTACGACGAGAGCCACATGGCGGTGTGGAATCCCCGCTTCGAGCTGGGCGGTCTGACCGAGGCCGAGTGCAAGGAATCGGTGCTGTTGCTGTGGAGAGGGCACTGCTCGGTACACCAGCGGTTCCAGCCCGACCATGTTTCTGGGTTTCGGGCCGAGCATCCCGATGGCATTGTGGTGGTACACCCCGAATGCAGCCGGGAGGTGTGCGCGGTGGCCGACCAGGTGGGCTCCACCGACTACATCATCAAAGCCGTGGCCGCTGCGCCGGCTGGCTCGGTGATCGGGGTGGGCACCGAGATCCACCTCGTGAACCGGCTGAACGACGAGACCCCCGACAAGACTGTGGTGTCGCTCGACCCGCTGATCTGTCCGTGCTCGACCATGTTCCGCATCGACGCCGCCCACCTGGCCTGGACGCTTGAGAGTCTGGTTGAGGGCAAGGTCCGCAACCGCATCACTGTGGAGCCGGACATTGCGGCCGACGCCCGCATCGCTCTCGACCGGATGCTGAGCATTACCTAGCTGGTTGTTGTTGGGCAGCGGGGGTTAGCTGCCCGGCAAGCTTAGCTCTCTCGGTCCACGCTCAGTTCGGCGTAGCGCTCCACCGCGTGGTGGTAGTGCTGCAAGCTGGGCTCGTTGCGCCCGAACAGCACTTCGGCGGTGGCGCCGCTTTTGAGGGCGTTCTGGATCTGGAATCCCACCCAGTAGTCCTCGTCTCGCACTGCTTGAAGCACTAGGGCGCTGAACTGCTCGGCTGTTTCGCGCTCTTCATCGGTGGACGGTTCGTGTCGGCACAGCACCGTCTGGATGGTGAGGCTGGCGTCCACCGTTGGACCCGGGAAAAGCTGGCTTACCAGGCAGTAGTCGCCCAATATCCCCGAGATCGACAAGTTGGGGAAGATCGAGTGGATCAGGCGGATGTGCTCGTCGAGATCCCACTCGTCTTCGGGCTGTTCGACCAGTTTGGGCAGCGACTTTCGGCCGAACACGATGCGCTGGTGGGGACCCCAGGTGTCGTGGGCCATGAGGTTGCCGATGGTGTTGAGCCCCACGGTCTTGGGGTGGAGCCGCTCCTGGTGGTAGCCCTCCAGATATCCGTCCCATGCCACCTTCCAGCCCGGGCCGTCGAGGGTGCGCTGCTCGAAGATGTGCCACTGGTCGAGGTCGAGGGCGGCAACGTAGGGGGTGAAGTCGCCCAGAAAAGCTTCGATGTCGAAGGTGATACCGGGCGTGAGGCAGGCGAATACGAAGCCGGCTTTCTCGGCACAGGCCAGCGGGGTGAGCGAGAGGTGGTCTCGGTCGACGTCGCCGAAGGTGTGGGCGCCGAACATACCCACTAAGTCGCCGGCGGTGTCGTACGACCAAGCGTGGTAGGGACAGCTCAGCCGTTGAGCCGACCCCACCGACCCGGCCTCGCACAGCGGCGACCCCCGGTGGCGGCAGACGTTGAGGAACGCCCGGGCCGCGCCGTCGGCCCCTCGGGTGAGCAGCACCGGCACCCCCATGACATCCATGGCCTTGTAGGTGTCGGGGGCGGGAAGCTCGGAGCTGAGGGCCAACGCCAGGGGCAGGTGCTTGAAGATCCGCTCCACCTCGTACTCGAAGCGCTCCTGGTCGAGGTAGGCGTCAACCGACTGGCGCATCACATCGGGGGCCAAGTCGGTGGTGTTGTCCTGCCACAGACCGAAGACCCGACGGGTCAAGTCCCGGATCGCGTCGTCGGTGTAGGCCATCTGCCTACTCTAACTTTCGGGGTAATTCCGGCTGGAACTGGGAGTGTGGTGGCCAGAGAGGCCGGGCGGCTACGACTGGCGGGCCAGGTATTCCTCGCGCAGGGGCTTCTTGTACAGCTTGCCGGTGGGCAGCCGGGGGAACTCGGCCCGGAAGTCCACTGCTCGGGGCACTTTGAAACCGGCTAGTTGCTGTCGGGCGAACGCCCGCAACTCCTCGGCCAGGGCGTCGGACGGCTCGACGCCTTCCTCCAACTGCACCACCGCGTGGACGTACTCCCCCATCTCGTCGTCGGGGAGGCCGAACACCGCCACATCGGCTACTTGGGGGTGCAGGGCGAAACAGGCCTCGATCTCCTGGGGGTAGATGTTGACCCCGCCGCTGATGATCATGAACGTGGCCCGGTCGGTGAGGTAGAGGTAGCCGTCGGCGTCTAGGTAGCCCACGTCGCCCACCGTCGACCAGTTGTCGTGCTGGGGATGGCGGGATTCCCTTGTCTTCTCCGGGTCGTCGTGATACTCGAAAGTTGGGGTTTCCTGCTCGAAATAGACCACCCCCTGTTCCCCGGTGCCGAGCTCGCGGCCGTCGTCGTCGCAGATGTGGGGAACCCCCATCATCGCCTTGCCCACCGACCCCTTGTGCTCAAGCCAGTCTTCGGCGCCGATGAAGCACAACCCGTTGCCCTCGGTGGCGGCGTAGTACTCCTGAATGATCGGCCCCCACTACTCGATCATCTGCTCCTTGACCGGCACTGGGCAGGGCGCGGCGGCGTGGACCGCCATCTTCAGCGATGAGAGCTCGTAGCGGTTGCGAACCTCCTCAGGCAGCTTGAGCAGGCGGATGAACATGGTAGGCACCATCTGGGTGTCGGTCACCGAATACTGCTCGACATAGGCCAAGAAGCGCTCGGCATCGAACCGGTCCATGATCACCGCCGTGCCGCCCAGCTCGTGTACCCCAGCGGTCCACATGAGCGGGGCGGAGTGGTACAAGGGAGCTGGAGACAGATACACGGAGTTCTCGTCCATGCCCAGCAGGTGGTGCTCGAGCATGCCGATGCCCGACAGGCTGGCATCATGCACCTCCACACCGGTCAGGGGGCGCAAGATGCCCTTGGGCTTGCCGGTGGTCCCAGACGAGTACAGCATCACCTCCCCCTTGGGCAGCCGGGGCAGCGGCTCAGTGGGCATACCCGCGACCGCATCCTCATACGACTCAAAGCCGTCGATGGCGCCGTCCATCATCAGCCTGTGCCGACAGTCAGGAATGAAGTCGAGCATCTGCGAAGCGGTGTTGGCCATCGCCTGCGTGGTTATCAGCGCGGTCGACCCGCTGTCGTTCACCACATAAGCCGCCTCCTCGGGCGACAGATAGCGGTTGATGGTGGTGAAGTACAGCCCCGACGTCATCGCCGCCCAGAACACCTCGTAATACCGGCGATTGTTCTCCGCCAAGATGCAGATGTGGTCCCCCTCCCGCAACCCCCGCTCGTGCAGCAGCCGGGCCAGCCGGTTGGCCGCCTCGTCCAGCTCGCGGTAAGTGGTGACCTCCCCCGTACTGGCCATGATCTGCGCCGCCTTGTCCGGCGTAGTGCGAGCGTGCTGTCCCGGATACATGCGTAGGTTGCTCCTCGGCAGTTCAATCTGACTGAGTGAGATTACGCCCAGATCAATAGCCAATCTGGAATGGGGGGCACCTTTAGCCGTTTTGTCCCCGTTTTCCCCGCCGCTGCTCACGTACCCATGCCGCAGGATCATCATCCCATTCATGCCCAGTGTCGGAGATCGACCCCAATGACGCCTCGATCTCGTCCCAGCACCAATCGGTCTCCCCATCAAGCACCTGTTTTGGATCGACCACCGAATAAAACTCTTCGGCCGGAGTGATGGACTCCGGAAGGTCGCCAACGATCCGCAGAATGTCCTTATCGCATCCGACAATGCCGCCGGCATCCCCTGCCACGCCCATAGGAACAGCGTATGGCTTACCTCGTTCTCAACAACTACAAATTCCACCAGGCTGTTCGGTGCCGATCACAGCTCGTTGCACCCCCGGAAGCCAGGGTCGGGGCCGGAGCGGCGGGGAGGGGCGAAGAAGTCGTTCTCATCGTCATCAAGCCGGTTGCACTTCCGGAGCATGGCTCGCCGCTCGGCCTCTAGAAACAGATAGCGGGCTACGTCATCAGGGGTGTCATCGCTAGTAAAAAGGTCAGACGCCACCGGATCCCGCATGAGCTCACGCCGAATGTCGTCCTTGGTAACCACCGTCCCATCAGGCCCAACAGCTCGCACCTTCTTCAGCTTCCGCCGGTACCACTTGTTCCTCAGGATCGGGAAGTACAACCCCAGGTTGAGCATCATCAACCCGAAGCAACCGATCGTCACCCCCGTCAGGACCGAGCCAATCATGAGTCTTCCTCGCTGTGCGATTTGCCTGGGCGCCCTGATGGCTGGGTGCGATAGTCTTTGATATACATTTATATTACAGATATATTCTTGTAAGTCAATAGCGCAGTCGGGAGAACGGAATGCTTGATGAGCAGATAGATGCCGCAGAGTGTCTCACGGGTGATACACTCTGGCCTATGGCCTATGTCACGATTCGGGAACTTCGCAATCAAGGGGGCGATGTCATCGATCGCGTACAGAAGGGCGAGTGCATCATTGTGACCAGATCTGGGCGACCAGTGGCTGAACTCCAACCTTTGCGTCGCAAGGGCCCAGACCCGGCAACTCTGCTTGACCGCTGGCGCCATCTGCCCCAGGTCGACCCCGACAGAATGCGCCGGGACATCGACGAGATCATCGACCCGACGCTATGACCGCAGAATTAGAGGGCCGAGGCATCCTCGACACAAACGTCCTGCTATTGCTTCCGCAACTGACCGATCCTGACCTGTTGCCCCAAGACTCTTCGATCACTGCGGTTACGTTGGCTGAGCTGTCCGTTGGGCCGCTTGTGGCATCTACCGACACCGAGCGGGCCCGCCGCCAAGCTCACCTCCAGCAAGCTGAAGCCGACTTCGATGTTGTGCCCTTTGACGCCAGCGCAGCCCGCGTTTTCGGCAGAGTCGCCGCTGACCTCCGCAGCGCTGGCCGCAAACCCGCCGCTCGGGCTTACGATGCCCTCATCGCCGCCACCGCCATCGCCAACCAACTCCCCCTCTACACCGCCAACCCCGACGACTACGCGGCTATCTCCGACCTAGATCTGGTGCCCATAACCCACCCCGACCGCCCCTGAGCCACTCAGGTGGCAGTTCATGACCTGAAGGAGCCCGATGAAGCTTGATCAATACCGCTTCTGGACCGAGTGGTCTGAAGAGGATGGCGAGTGGATCGGCCTGTGCGATGGGTTTCCCCTGATCAGCTGGCTGGAACCCGACCGAGAAGCGGCAGAATCAGGTATCCGATCTGTGGTCGCTGATGCCATCGAGAACCTGTTGGCCGAAGGCAAGCCACTGCCTCAGCCTGGTGTGAAGTGGCCGCCTCAATAGGCAGTATCTGCTCGCGACAGGCTCTCCGCGAGGGCTTGGATTTCGGTTAGGGCGGATTGGAGGTCTTCGGCGATTTCGGCGGCTAGGACGGCGGGGGCGGGGAGGTTGTCGATGTCTTCGAGGGATTCGTCTCGGAGCCAGAAGAGGTCGAGGCTGACCTTGTCTCGGGCGATGAGCTCGTCGTAGGTGTAGCGCTTGAATCGCTCGGACTCTTGGCGCTGGTGGCGGTTGCCGGGGTTGTAGCAGGCGACGAAGTCGTCGAGGTCGGCCCTGGTGAGGGGATTCTGCTTGAGGGTGAAGTGCTTGTTGGTGCGGAGGTCGTAGACCCACAGTTCTCTGGTCCAGGCTTGCTCGGCACCTTCTCGGCGGCGGAAGAACAGGACGTTGGCCTTGACGCCCTGGGCGTAGAAGATGCCGGTGGGCAGGCGGAGCAGAGTGTGGACGTCGCAGTCATGCAATAGCCGGCGGCGGATGGTTTCGCCAGCACCTGCTTCGAACAACACGTTGTCGGGAACGACTACTGCGGCAGTACCGCCGATCTTGAGCAGGCTGACGACATGCTGGACAAAGTTGAGTTGCTTGTTCTTGGTGGTGGCCCAGAAGTCCTCTCGCTCGTAGCTGTCGGAGGATGACCGGCCGAAGGGAGGATTGGTAAGCACCATGTCGAAACGCTCGCCGGGGTCGTCGCGAAGGGCGTCATCCACGTTGATGGGCGAATCGGACTCGGGGCTCTCGATCCCGTGGAGGAGCAGGTTCATGGCGCAGAGGCGGGCGGGCAGGTCGGCGATCTCCCAGCCGGTGAATGCTCCTGATCGCAGATGTGCAGCCTGATCGGGAGTCAAGTGAGGAAAGCGCTCGACAATGGACTGGTAGGCCCCGAGGAAGAAACCGCCGGTGCCACAGGCGGGGTCGCAGATGCGGTCGCCGGACTCGGGGAGCATCACATCGACGATGGCTGAGATAAGAGACCGTGGGGTGAAGTATTGCCCCGCTCCCCTAGCGCCTTCCTGAGCGGTCTTCTCGATCAATCCCTCATAGGCGTCGCCCTTCAAATCAGCGTCGTAGCTCATCCACTCGTGCTGGTCGATGAACTCCTTGATTAGTTGTTCCAGCTTGGCCGGATTCTGAATCCGGTTGCGGGCCTTGCGGAACACCACGCCGAGCATGTCGTCGGCTGATCCGAGTTCGGCAAGGGTCTTGTTGTACTGGGCCTCGAGCTGCTCTCCCGAGCGATTCAACAACGTCGGCCAATCCAAGCCGATTGGCACCACCCGCTCCCCCAACAGCTCGTGCTGCTCATCGGCCATCTTGAGGAACAGCAGGTAGGTGAGCTGCTCCAGGTAGTCGCCATACGACAGGCCGTCGTCACGCAGCACATCGCAGAAGTCCCACAGCTTCTGCACCATGGCCTTGGGATCAGCGCTCATTAGCCCCTCACCGTGTCAGAGCGCGCAAACTGTTTCCAACCACGCGTGGAGGAGTTTCACAATAATTTCGACCACTCTGTTTTTCAGAGCAGTCGAAATGTTGGAGAAACTGATGACCGTCGCGGCCAGCGCGGCCATCTGCTTCGCCGAAACTCAGTCACCCAAGCGCTTCAAAGCGACCGCATGACGCTGCACAACAAGCTCGGCGGCGGACGCGACTCGGTCGCGATGCTCGGCCCTTGCCACGTATTCGCGCACCGCTCGACGAGCCACATCCTGCATCGAAGTGCCGTCAAGCGCTGCCCTCCTGCGAAGGGCATCCTGCTCGTCCTCCGTCAACCTGAGCGTCATTGCCATTGGATAAACGGTACCAGCGAGACACCACACCACCATCGGCGGCACACCCACATTCTGGTTACACGACCCCAAAGGTTCTGAGCGGACTCCATTTTTTGGTCCCCTGCCGTGTCCAACCTCAGGGGGTGATACCACCGGCAACGGAACCATAAATCGGCTTCGCCCAGCGTCTTTCACAGCCTCCTCGTAGCGCGATTCAGAACTATAATTGTTGATAATCTCTATAAAACCTATAAACGTTGATAACCCCGTGAGCCCTCGCGTGGAGTCCGCCTGACGATACAGGCCGGATTCAACCGGTGGTCGCAACACCGGGTTGTTGAGCGCAGTGTAGGTGTTCGTTGAGGGTTTCGGCGGGTGTTTTCCAGCCGAGCACTTTGCGGGGTCTGTTGTTGAGGGTGTGGGCGACTGCTTCGATCTCTTCTGCTGACCATCGCGAGAGGTCGGTGCCCTTGGGGAAGTATTGGCGCAGCAGGCCGTTGGTGTTCTCGTTGGTTCCGCGCTGCCAGGGGCTCTTCGGGTCGGCGAAGTAGACGGGGATGTCGGTCTCGACGGTGAACTCGGCGTGGGCGGAGAGCTCCTTGCCCCGGTCCCAGGTCAAAGAGCGTTGGAGCTGTTCGGGGAGGGTGGCCATCGAGCGCGACAGTGCGTTCTTCATGGTGACTGCTCCGTAGCCGGCGAGGGCCGGCCCGTTCTTGGTTCTGGGCTGTTTGCCGTAGCCGGGCTCTCGTGGCAGGTGGATCAGCACCGTGAACCGGGTGGTGCGCTCGACGAGGGTGCCGATAGCGGAGCGCTTCAGTCCGATCACCAGGTCGCCTTCCCAGTGTCCGGGGACCGCCCGGTCGGCGGCCTCGGCGGGGCGTTCGCTGATCAACACGTCGTCGGTGACGTGGTCCCAGGCCCGGCGCCCCACTCGAGATCGGGGGATCCGCAGGGCGCGCCCGGTCCGCAGGCACGCGACCAGCTCGCGTTTGAGGGCGCCGCGGCCCTCGACGTAGAGAGCCTGATAGATGGCTTCGTGGCTGATCCGCATGGACCCATCATGGGGGAAGTCGACCGGCAGGCGTCGTGCGATCTGCTCGGGGCTCCAGGCCTGCACCCAGCGCCGGTCGCCGCGGTGGGGCTTGTTCTTGCCGTTCCATTCCGGGCCCTCGGGGCCCAGCACCCGCCCATCGGGGGCCTGGATGCGCCCCGAGAGGCGGTCCTGCACATAGGAGCGGAGCCGGTCGTTGACAGCCAGCTTGGCGGGCTTGGGGCGGCGGGCGCGGCGCTCGGCATGCCACTGGGCGATCGTCGCTTTGTACTCGAGCCGGAACGTCCTCGTCGACGCGTTCCGGCGCAGCTCCCGCGAGATCGTCGACGGACTCCGATCTAGCCTCCGGGCGATCTCGCGCACGCCGGCGCCCTGAGCACGCCACAATGCGATGTCCTCTCGCTCGGCGAACGACAGATAGCGGCCCGACACTGTAGGGGGAAGGCATGGGTTCACACCGCCAGCGTGCCGGAACCACCGGTAGCCGACCGGCGACGACACCCCCGCAGCGGCCGCCGCGTCGCCGGTCTTTTCCCCACCAGCGACCGCATCCCAGAACCTCACCCGATCCTGCCGCCACGCCACCGTCGGCCTCCCCGGCGAGGGGATCTGCCCCCGATACAGCCGGACCTCCCGCTGCCGCTCCCTCATCGTCACCATCACAAACACCTCCGAAGTCAAGGTGTTGCGACGACCGATTGAATCCGGCCAGCAAGCCACGATCACTCCGGTTCTGCTCCCGTAAAGACAGTTGGGGTTCTGGCCATCTTCACTTACGATCCGTGCATGACGGAAGTGGCAGTGACCCAGGCGCGGGACCGTTTGGCCGAGGTGATCGAGGAGACTCGACGTTCGGGCGAGCCGACCTGGGTGACACGGGACGGCCAACGTGTCGCGGTGATCTTGGATCCCGACGTTTTCGACCGGCTCGTCGACCTTGCGGAGGATGCTATGGATCGCCGAGCGCTCGATGAGGTGCGGACCGACGGCGACTACCTGCCCTGGGATGAGGTCAAGGCGGGGCTAGGACTCGAGTGAGCCGGCTCCTGGAGCGATCGGAAAGATGGGGCGGTGTCCGTATTGTTCCCCCCTCCCCCCCAGAGAGTTCAGAAAGGTCCAAGCCATCGAGAAGATCCGCGGGGACTTACCACCAAGATCGTCGCCCTCACCGACAGGAGCGGTTAGCGGACGATCAGCCTCGGCGGCGTTTGTCCAGCTTGTCGGGGTCCAAGCTGCGGATCTCTATGTTGCCCGGATCAGGGGTGGTGGGTTCTGGCTGCGATGGCGGCGCGGGGGGCTTCTGCTCCTGCTTGTCGGCTTTGTCGCTCACCGGCTTTTCTTCTCCTTTTGGCTGTGGTCGATGGCACCTCGGTGCTCCGAGATGCCGGGATCGGGCGTGGTCGGCTTCGGCAAATCCGAAGCTTTGGCGCGCTTTGTGGGTTCGCTCTGCTTTCTAAACACGAATCGCGTCTCCTATCGTGGCAATCAATCCGAACATTTCAACAAGTAAAGCAGCTTGGCCGATCCCGAACGCCAACTGCGTTCGTTTCAGCGGAACGCGGTTGGTGTCGGCGTGGGTTCCGAACCAGATGGCCAACTCGCGTTGCACCTGCGGCAGCGTCATGGGGTTCTCGCCTTCAATGAAGGCCCCGACTATAACTTTGGAGTTCTGCGTGGTTTGGATTCTTACAGGCTTCCAAACGTACATGGCGCTGAGGACGACAGCGGCGAAGCCCGCCAAGGCGATCACCCACCACAGTGTGTTGATCGGATCGTCCTGGGGCTTTTGATCTGATGTGAGAAGCAAGCCAGCGATGAAACCGCCCGTGATCGTGGCGGTAGTCAACAGCCGACCTGTGCGGTCGCGTATTTCTCCCAGAGCGCTGGCTTGCTCGTCCAGCGTCCTCAATCCCGTCTCATACGCCAGCGCATAGGCATCCTCGGCGTCAGCCGCGACCACGTCGTATCTCCACGCCCCCATCTTAACCAGGGGTCAACCTTGGTTGTTGCCGACAGGCCGGGCAGGTGAGGAAATGGCTCGACAAAGAACGGGCCGACAATGAGAGCTAAGGCTGTGCTGACCGCTTTCGCGCTGTGGGCCGCGTTTCGGATTGTCCGGCAGCATCAAACTCAAGAAGTACCACGAGAACGACTAGCCTGAGCCTGTCGCGCGAGGTCAGACCTAACACAGGCACTGAACACGTCGCCACTACCTTCTACCACCAAGGGTTTCTCGACTCTTGAACTATTCGTCAGTCACAAAAATCGACGAGGCTCCCACCCTCAGTGATGGACCCCCAATCACCCGGTCCCCGCTTCAACGCGAAGAGCCGCTTTAGTCCTAACACCGCAACCCTGTCGAACTTGAGCGTCCCCCTGAGTGTGGAGCCCACATTGCGATTGAGCGACCGTAATCCCTCAATAGCCAGCGCGCGCTGTTGCTAGGTCTGTAACGGCACTGGGGAGCACGAGCAGGTCCATCTCTCCGGGTTTCTCTGCCCGGTCGCCGTATAGCGACGTTTGGGTGGGCCGCCGGAATGGAGCTGGACTCACGTGGATATCTTGGCCGCCAGCGACCTCGCTCAAAATCGAGAGCACCACATCGAACGTTCGCTCGCGTGCATCACAGCGCACCAGCCAGACCGCATCTGGGTGAGTTCTCTGTACCGTTGCCGAAAACACTTGGCGCAACATCGTGCGGTACGCGGCCAAGTCGACGAACTTCTGCTTGCTGTCCCAATTTGGCAAAGGGGGACCTTCCCCGATCGCCCACAACCTCAACCAGCTGTCGGCCTTGTAATCAGTAACCCCGCTGTATGGAGGCGATGTCACTACTAGCCGAGCAAGCTGGGCCGCTGATCCCAAGCTGGTGGCCGAGTCGCCGAGCGCCACGGACACGTCGCAGTTGTGGGACCTCTCAGGGATTCCTTTCCGGTAGCGCCAGTCGACTCTTGCGTTAAGAAAACTGACGGGGTCAACTTCGGGTGGTGTCTCATAGCCATTCTCGTTCCACCAGCGCACGCAGTAGCGCGGTGACATAGACCGGCAGTGTCGCATCTGGTTCGACAGTCCCTGGGGAATCTTGCTGTGCAGATAATGGAGGATCAACGCGGCGACAGTGCGATCGGTTGTGTCATGTCGCCATCGCAACTCTCGGCGAGCTGCGTGCAGGAATCCCAGCACGATCCGGCAAAACGCGAGAGTCTGGAACTCCGATCTGGGCTCACGGTCTTCCGGCAAGACGGACTCGGCAATTTCGCCGATGCGGTCTTTGACCGTCTCGGGGTCGGGTGCGGGGGCTGTCTTGGTCGCCGCGTACACCCAGGCAACCGGGTTTATCTCGCACGCGAGGGCATCCCTGCCGGCGACCATGGCGGCATAGGGGGCGGTGCCACGGCCACAGAAGGGGTCCAAGACCAGGTCTCCGGGAAGGGTGAAGCGGTGTATGGCATCTTGTGCGAAGCTGAAAGGGAACATCGCGTAGTACGGACCCAGACGGGCCCATCGGGCCTCGGGAGTGGCAAATCCCACGTCGCAGTCGGGCATCGGCGAGGTGGCGGCCGCTGTCATCAGTCCGAGAAGATGGAGGCCAGAATCTCGGTGCCGCGGTGCAGCGGTACAGCGGCGTGAAGATGTGCCCGAGCCAGCGGGGCGAATCCGTCCTTGTAGAGGTGGGTTCCTAGCTCGTCAATAAGG
>JAJEIJ010000040.1:0-114257 GCA_022827725.1 Acidimicrobiia bacterium | reverse complement strand
CAGGCGCTCGTCGGGGAACGTCACGGTGAAGAAGATGGCCTGCCCGTCGGCGCGGCACCACACGTTCATGTGCGGCGTGTTCCCCGAATAGTTCTCCACCGAAGACGCCATCAACCGGATACCAGCCCAGTTCCCGTCGTTTTGAACCAACTCCCAGGTTCCGGTGGGGGCGGAGGGTACTTCAGTGGAAACCGGAGGTGGCTGCTCCCCGTTCGTGCATCCCTCTGGCACCAACTGGGTGTCGATGTTGAACTGGCAACGGTAAACATTCAACAGAGACTCTTGGGCTTCAACCAGATTGTCGCGAGTAGCGATGTCCTCTGAGGTCGGATTCCCGCCGAATGGGACGGGCTCCACGGCGGGCAGCGACGGGGCTCCGTTCGTGCAGCCGCCGGGGACAACCTGGGTGTCGATGTTGAACCGGCACCGGTACACATTCAACAGGGACTCTTGGTTCGCGATGAGCTGGTCGCGAACCTCAATTTCCTCAGTCGTCTGAGCCGACGCGCCAGAGGCAAGAAGTGCGGCAGGCACGAGTAACCCCGCTATCAGCGCGATGACAGCGAGCTTCGCGACAGCTAGGCGACAAGGGGGGGGGGGGGTGCAACCTGTCAAACATATGGGTGATGAAAATAGTTGATCTAAACCACCCGCTACACATCTGTGAATGGAGTCCACGTTGGTTCCAAGTGATCCTGTGGTCCAAGAACTCCCGGCGATGGGTTCCGATCCAACGTCTTGAGAAAACGTGGGCTATAGGTACACGCAGGGATCTTGAGAACCTCCTGGTGGTTCTTCCCTATGCTGCGCCCCCCTCGGCCATTAGGGCGGCGAGGCTGCGGCGCCATTCTACTGAGGGGCGGTCGGATTGGACGCTTACGGTGGCGGTTAGGTCCATGGGGAGGACGCCTTCGAGCTTTTCCAGCATGGCCTTGTCTTCGGCGCCGATGGCCAAGTCGAATTGCATGATCTCCTCGGCGGGTACTGAGAAATCGTCGTTGCGCCACACCACGAAGTTGAACAGCGAGTTCACGTCGTCCATGGGGGTGGTCAGCAGCAGAAGTATGTGCTCGAGGCCGGACTCGTAGGCGATGGTGCTGCGCACTGAGAACGGCAGCACGTAGCCGGTGGTCATCCGGCGGTGCAGCACGTCGTCGTCTTGGCCGGTGGTGGTCTGGCCCGCATCGGACGTGTTGTTGGCGTTCACCTCGTAGACGTAGCCCCGATAGCCGTCGGGCAAGTCGCCCATCTCCAAAGGCGGTATCACCGTCTCCTGGGCCAAGCCGAAGGTGGCGGTGTGGACGAACGGGAAGTGGGAGAAGTCCATGAAGTTGTCGGTGATCCGGGTGGATGAAACCGCCCACTGCTGGAAGGGCGTATTCAGCCGCCGGAACTCGGGGTTGTCCTCTTGGGGGATTTCCGGGATCTGACCGAGGGCCTTGCCCGGACACAGCCACACCAGCCCATAGCGCTCTTCGACGTTGACCAGCTCCAAGTGGGCTTTGGGCGGTACCGGGGTTCCCGGCGGCGACGACGGCACAAGCTGGCAGCGGCCCCCGGCTCCGAACCGCCACCCGTGGTAAGGGCACTCCACGCAGCCGTCCACCATGCGTCCCTCCGACAGAGGGGCCTCTCGGTGGGGGCAGCGGTCGGGGGCCGCGGTGAGCGATCCGTCGTCGGAACGCCACAGCACATAGCGGCGACCCAGTACCTGAATCCCGACTGGGCCCGGAGCGATGTCTTCGCTGAGGGCAATGGGGTACCACTGATGGTCCAGCGCAGGCTGGCCGACGAGCTGGTTGGAAGCGCCGTTCCCACTCATGGGCCGATGATACCGCCTATCGGTTTTCCTGTTTCCCAGACACAGCGCCGGTAACGTCAACTGACGTGTCGACAGCCGACTGGGTGATCACCGGCGACATCGTGACCATGGACGCCGAGCGCGCCATCATCTCGGGCGGCGCAGTGGCGGTGGCCGACGGGAAGATCGCCGCGGTGGGCAAGGCCGACGACATCAGAGCGCGATATCCCGACACTACCGAGCGGGGATCGGCCGACGCGCTGGTGGTGCCCGGATTCGTCAACGCCCATCAACACCTCACCGCCGACCGGCTGGTGGCCTCGGCCATCCCCGACGACCTGCCCCCCGGTGCCGCCATCTTCGAGTGGATCGTGCCTGTCCACGAGCACGTCACCGAAGATGATGATGAGCTGTCCGCCACCCTGGGTTTGGTGGAGGCCGCAGCCAACGGGATCACCACCACCATCGACGCCGGCACAGTGGCCCACCCCGACCGGGTGGCCCAAGCCATGGCCGCAGTGGGCGTGCGAGGGGCCGTCGCCCGCTGGGGGTCGGACGCCGACGGTTTGCCCCAGTCAGGTCCGGTAAACGAGGTGATCGACGCCCAGCGGGATCTCATAGAGCAATATCCCCCCGGTGGCCTGGTGGAGGCATCGGTCACGCTGGTGGGCCACGACTTGATGTCCGACGATCTGGTGACGGCGGCCGCCGATCTGGCGCGCTCCACCGGGCGTAGGCTCAGCTTCCACCTCTCCCCCACCCCTGACGACTCAGCCAGCTACCTGGAACGCACCGGGCACCGCCCGCTGGTACACCTCGACCGTTTGGGGGTGCTCGGCCCCAATGTGCTGGTGGGCCACGCCGTACACATCGACGACGCCGAAGTGGAAACCCTGGTACGCACCGGCACCGCAGTGGCCTCCTGCCCGTGGGCCTACCTGCGCCTCGGCCAAGGGCTCACCGAGCGCTTCGCCCACTTGGAGTTGTGGCGGCAGGGCGGGCGATTGGCGCTGGGTTGTGATACCGAAAACGCTAGCGATGCCATTGACGGGCTGCGGGCCGCCGCTCTGTTCGCCGGTTTGGCCAAAGACACCGCCGCCAACCCCACCGAGTTTGGCGCCCATCACGCCTTCGAGTTGCTGACCATCGCGGGCGCCGAGGCGGTGGGCATGGCCGACCAAATCGGCTCCCTGGAAGCGGGCAAAGCCGCCGACATCGTGGTGATCGACCGTTCCGGCATCCAGTGGCAGCCGCCCAGCCCCGACCCGATTCTGCAACTGGTGTGGGCGGGCGGAGGCCGCTCGGTCACCGACGTATTGGTAGACGGCCGCCTCGTGATTGCCGACGGCCGGTGCACCACCGTGGACACCGACTCGCTGCGCACCGAGGCCCGCCAGGCCGCCCGATCCCTCATCGAGCGCTCGGGCATCCACCCCCGTTCCCGCTGGCCGATGCGATAGCCAACAACATCAACTAGAAATAGGAGCGATGACCTACCCAAACACTCTCATCTTCGTTGACTTCCCCTCCGACGACCCCGAGGCGTCAGCCGCTTTCTACCACGAGGTGTTCGGCTGGGAGGTGGAGCCCCGCCCCGCCGGCGTGTTCCACCGGATCGTCCCCGGCCAGAACTTCCAGTTGGACGACGGCTCCCAGAGCGAAATCGGCAACCTGCACATGGGGATCCACAACGCGGCCAACGCCCGCCCCCATCCCGACCCCGCCGGGGTGGAGCCCCGCGGCCTGTCGCAAGACGGGCGCACCGTGCGGATCTGGATCCTGGTGAGCGACGACGACACCTCCGACGCCATCATGGACCGGGCCATAGCCCGAGGGGCCACCGAGCTGTGGCGCGACCACTACTGGGCCGAGTTCAACGGGTTCAACGCCGCCTTCAAAGACCCGTGGGGCAACACGCTGATCCTGTGGACCAAGGGCGGCGACGACCCCCAGATCCCCGACGGCTGGACCGACGAGTAAAGCAGCCGTGGCCGATCACGACCCCGTCTACGACGTCCACCCCCCGGACCCCCGCTGGACCCACATCGCCCTGCGGGTGGCCGACATGGACGCCACCATCGACTGGTACACCACCCACACCCCGATGCGGCTGCTCGACCGGCGAGAAGACCACATGGGCTACGGGGCCTGGCTGGGCCACGGCGACTCCGCCGACTCGCCGTTCATCCTGGTGCTGGCCCAGTTCTTTCCCGAGACCGATCCGTTCAAGGACTCCCCCATGGCCAAGCTGGCCCCCTTTGCCCATCTGGGCATCGAGCTGACCAGCCGGGAGGCGGTGGAGGAAACCGCAGCCAAGGGCAGTGCCGAAGGGTGTCTGGCCATGCCCCCCACCGACATGCCGCCCCCCATCGGCTACATCTGCATGCTGACCGACCCCGACGGCAACATGGTGGAGTTCTCCTACGACCAGGGCGTCTATGCCCTCGCCCGCCAACTCGCCCAGCAGCAAAGCTGACCCCGCTGTTGGACCACCACTGACCAGGAGGTCCCCATGGCCGACGTAATGCAGGGTGTTCGCATCCTCGAGGTGGCCGAGCACACGTTCGTGCCCGCCGCTTCGGCGATTCTGGCCGAATGGGGCGCCGAAGTAGTCAAGATCGAGCACGTGGAGCGGGGCGACGCCATGCGGGGCCTGGCCTCCAGCGGCACGGTTTCGCTGGGCGGGGGCGCCCACGTGCTGCTGGAGCACTCCAACCGGGGCAAACAGAGCCTGGGCCTCGACCTCACCGCCGAAGCCGGCCTCGACATCTTGTACCGCCTGGCCGCGGCCAGCGACGTGTTTCTCACCAACAAGCTGCCCAGCGTCCGCCAGAAGCTCCGCATCGACCTCGACGACATCCGAGGCCACAACCCCGACATCATCTATGTGAACGGCGGCGGCCAGGGAGAGAAGGGCCCCGACCGGAACAAGGGCTCGTACGACTCGCTGGCCTACTGGTCCCGCTCCAGCGTGGCCGCCGCGCTCACTCCTGAGGAGGCCGATGAGGTGGTCGGCCCGCCGGGGCCGGCGTTCGGCGACTCCATCGGCGCCATGACCATCGCCGGTGGCATCATGGGCGCCCTGTTCCACCGGGAGCGCACCGGGGAGGCCACCACCGTCGACGTGTCCCTGCTGGGAGTGGGCATGTGGTCGATGGGGGCGACCATCGCCATGTCGCTCCAGCACCAGACCCCGTGGCGAGGCCGCCCCAAGGACATGCCCGTCCGCAACCCCTTGAGCAACATCTATCGGACCAAGGACGGCCGGTTCATCTTCCTCACCTGCCTGCAAGCAGGCAAGTACTGGGCCGAGACCTGTGCGGTGGTTGGCCGCCCCGAATTGGCCGAAGACGAGCGGTTCGCCGACGCCGCGACCATCGCCGAGAACGCTGCGACCGGCGTGGAGTTGTTGGCCGAGGCCTTCGCCGAGCGCACCCTGGCCGAGTGGCGCGAGGCCCTGGAAGACTTCAGCGGCCAGTGGGCGGCGGTACAAGACACCCTCGAGGTGGCCGTGGACCCCCAAACGGTGGCCAACGGCTACGTACAGAACTACGAGTCAGCCGAGGGCCACCCGTTCACCCTGGTGTCACCCCCAGTCCAATATGGCGGCCAACCGGCCACCCCCCGCCGGGCCCCCGACTTCAACGAGCACGGCGACGACATCCTCCAACGAATCCTGGGACTCGACTACGACCAAATCATCGAGCTCAAGATCCAAAACGTGATTCCCTGACCCCCTCCCGCCGGCTTGAGGTCGGCAGGGCAGCTCAGCCGATAACCAGCGTCAGCTTGTCCCAGCCCCGCACCGTGGAGGTGTGGGCCAGCTCGGAGCGGTCGAGGTCTACAGTCCAGTCGGGAAAACGCTTGAGCATCTCATCGAGCGCCACCCGCCCCTCGAGGCGGGCCAGCGCCGCGCCCAAGCAGAAATGCAGGCCGTAGCCGAACGACAGGTGGTGGTCGATCCTGCGGTGGATGTCGAAGTCGTCGGCGGTGTCTCCCCACTTGCGATGGTCGCGGTTGGCCGAGCCGTTGAGCAACAGCATGGCGCTCCCCTCGGGGACGGTTGTGCCGTGGAACTCCACGTCCTCGTTCACGTAGCGGGCCTGCACCGGTGACGGCGCCTCGTAGCGCAGCGACTCCTCGATGGTGTTGGGAATGAGGCCGGGGTCCGCGGTGATCTCGCGGCGCTGGTCGGGATTGAGGCCGAGCATCAGCATCGTCCAGCCGATCAGCTTGGTGGTGGTCTCATTGCCTGCCCCCGATAGCAGGCCGATGTAAGTGAGGATCTCCTCCCGGGAGAGCCGGCGGACAACCCCGGTGTGGTCCTCGAACTCGGTGTGGATGAGCTGGGTCATCACATCATCCGACGGATTCTCCATACGCCAGTCGATGTACTCCCCGTAGTTCCCCTCCGACGCGGCGGTGGCCACAACTTCAGTGGCAGTGTCGGGCATCTCGCCGGAATCGAGTCGCAATCCGCTGTCGATCTGGTCGCGGATGGCCTGCTGGTCGGATTCGGGGATGCCCAGCAGCATGCCGATTGCCCTCATGGGAATCGGAGCCCCCAGCGACTCGATCACATCAAAGCTGTCGGCCCCCTCGAGGGCGTCGAGCGAATCGGCGCAAAAGCGCCGAACCTGGGGCTCGATAGCGCCCATCCGCTTGGGGGTGAACACCCTCGACAGCAGATTGCGATACACCGCATGGCGGGGGGGATCGTCGAACAGGATCATGCCCGGGGGCATATCCACCTCGGCTTTGAGCAACTCCAGAACGGTGCCCCGCCCCGAGATCAGCCGGCCGTGGTCCCTGAGGCCCGCTTCCACGTCATCCCACCGGCTGAGGGCCCAGAAGTCGTGCTTTTCGTTGTAGTAGAGCGGGCACTCGTCGCGTAGTCGCTTCCACACCGGGTGGGGATCGCTGTCGATTTCGAAGTCGTAGGGGTCGTAGTACGGAGCGGCGGGCGCCGATGCCGTCATGTCGTATCTCCTTGTCGATACTCGTCCAGCTTGATGGCAGTCTGGACACCGCAAAGTACCATGTTCTCCGGAAACGAGAAGCTCGTTCCGCACCGAAAGGAAGGCATGGACCAGGCGCAGATGGCCGACATCATCGAGATCGAGCAGGTGCTCGCCCGCTATGCCGTCGGCATGACCAAAGACGACATCGACGCCGTGATGGAGGTGTTCACCCCTGACGGCACCTACAGCGCGTTCGGTGACACCTACGCCCTAGCCGACTTCCCCCGACTGGTGGCCGCCGCCCCCAAGGGCCTGTTCTTGGTGGGCCCCCCTGAGATCGACCTCAACGGCGACGAGGCCACCGGCACACAGCCGCTGTGCTTCGTAGACCAGGCCAACCACCAAATGCGGATCGGTTTCTACAACGACACCTACCGCCGCACCGACAAGGGCTGGCGGCTGGCCACCCGCTCGATGACCTTTCTGCGGCGCAGCGGGGCCCGCGACGCCGGCCGCCCCCACGACCCCGACCGCCCTGAGCCCTCAGCAAGCTGAGCGGCTCTCACCAGGCAGCCGGGAGATTCAGCTCAGCTCAGCACCGGCAGAATCGGCGGCAAATCCACCGACGCGGCGATTCCGGGCGGCGCATCGCAGACAACCGGAACGGCGTTCACCGCCCGATTCGCGGTGTAGCTCGGGGTTGTAGCCGCCATTTGATCCAGGGTGATCGGGAACCGAAGATCCACCTCAAGTGGTGCATCACCCTCCACCGCAATCCGCCATCCCGTGGACAGGAGCGGCCAGGAGGGCTCGATGTCCTCGGTGCAGAACCACGTGGCGCGAAAGACCAGCACCTCGCGACAATTTTGCACCCCGCTAACACTGATCCTCTGGGCCGCCACCGTGCCGGCGGCAATGGTGCCAGCCGCGATGTCCACCGACCGGGTGGCGACGGCAAATTCCCCGGTTGCAGAAACATCATCGAGGGGGATCGAAAGGGTGTCGGCCAAGAGTTGCAGCGAAGGCCCGAAACTATCCCGGCCATGAGATATACGCCCCTGGGGGAATTCGGCTGGCGAGCGGCCAAACCCCATCTGGTCGAATAGAAGCTCGGGGGAGGGGCGCTGGGAAAGGTTGGCGAACTCATCGATCGTCAGCCGGTCCAGGCGGCACTGGATCGAGGCTAGCGCCAGGGGAACCGCCTCGGTGATGAAACCGGGGCTACTGCCGGTGGCATGAATCGTGGCCCCTCCTTGCTGGCAGGCCTGCTCCAAGCGGGCCCGCAGCGCAGCGTCCATGCTCGGCGGGTGGTGCACCATTCCGCAGGTCGAAACCACGTTTACCCCCGTGTCCAACAAACGGCAAAGGGCGTCCACTTCGGGCACCCGCGGCATGTAGAGCACGCAGTCGGGTTGGAGCGCGACCACCGCATCATCGCTGCCGACAGCCTCAACGCCGACGGGGTCCAATCCGCACAGTTCGCCGGCGTCATCACCGACCTTGTGGGGGTCGTACACCCGTACGCCCACTAGTTCCAATTCAGGGTGCTCGATCACTCGGCGGAGAGCTCGCATACCAATGTTGCCAGTAGCCCACTGAACCACCCGGTAGCGCCTTCGGTGTGACTGAGACTGCTTCACCTAGGCCACCTCCTTCCCGTTGCTCAAATGCGGCCTTCTCCCCTCTTGCCAGGACAAGACCGGTGTACAAGTGCAGAGTAACGTTCCCACTTTGGCAGAAGTGACGATGAATCCCATCAACTTGACCATCATCTTCAGGGGCAAGCGCCTAACCATGGACTACGTGGAGGGCGACACAGTGCTCGAGTCCGCCCGTCGAGCCGGGCTCAGCCCCCCGTTCTCCTGCGAGGCGGGCAACTGCGCAACCTGCATGGCCTTCCTCAAAGAGGGAAGCGTCACCATGAGGGCCAACGAGGCGCTGGAGCCAGATGAAGTCGAGGATGGTTTCATCCTCACCTGCCAATCCGTCCCCGACTGCGATTCAGTCGTCGACTATGACAGCTTGTGATCGGGGACGATGGCGTGGAGGCAGAACCGCCACACCTCCTCTCCGGTGATCGGCTGGCGCACACCGGTGCTCCGTCCTGCGGTGACGGTGGCGGCCTGAAGAACAATCGCCGCTAGCCGGCGAGGGCGGCCCTCGCGCAGCATGCCGGCTTCGCCTACCTCCTCCACGATCTCGGCCACGTATTCGACGAGCGGCACGTAGGCCGCCACTACTTCTTCGGGGTGCTCTACCAGCAGCCGCTGGGCGAACTCGGCAAACAGCGGCTGCTCGGACACCCGCCCCGGCGAACACAGGTCGTACACCATCAGCACCACTCGCTCCAAGCGTTCGAGGGGGTCGCCGTTGGGGGTGGCCGCCCGGATGCGATCCACCGCGATGCCCATCTCCTCTTCGAACAGCACCAAAAGCAACTCGTGCTTGCTGTCGAAGTACTGGTAGAAGCTCCGTACCGACTGCTTCGACTGGTCGACCACCTCTTGCACGGTGAACTCGGTGGAGGCGTTGGCCGCAATGACCTCGCGGGCCGCGTCGAGGAACTGCTGCACTCTCTTGGCGGCCCGGTCGCGGGCCGAGCGGGTCGACCGCTCGATGGCCCGATCCCGCCAGATGGTGGCGCTGCCCTGACCGTCGGCCTTCACGGCATTAGCTGGCCTTCACAGCACCGGTGCCAGCGCTGCCTTGGCCCATATTCTGCCAACGGGCCTGGATCTGCTCGGCCGTCAGCTTCTCCCGCTGGCTCATCGATCGGATGCTCACGTCGTGGCCCGCGGCGGCGTCCCGTAGCGCGCCCACAGTGGCTTGCTCCCGGGGGATGTGGGCGAACGGGTCGAACGAGTACCACGCCATGGCGTTCTGGTGGGTGATCTTGGCCGCTTCCACCTCGGTGACCCCGGCTTCGTTCATGAGTTGGGCCAGTTCCTCGGGGGCGTCGGGCCATGCTGAGTCGCTGTGGGGATAGTCGCACTCCCAGCTGATGTTGTCGATGCCGATCTCGTTGCGCAGGTACACGCCGGTGTGATCGGAGATGAAGCAAGTGAGGAAGTGCTCGCGGAACACGTCGCTGGGCATGCGGTCGCCGAAGTCCTGGCCGGTCCAGCGGTGGTGCATGTCGTAGGTGCGGTCAATCCGCTCCAGGAAATAGGGCACCCACCCGGTGCTTCCCTCCGACAGGGCGATGCGGATGGCGGGGAACTCCTTGAGCACCCGCGACCACAGCAGGTCGGCCGCGGCCGACTGGATGTTCATCGGCTGAAGGGTGATCATCACGTCGGGCGGCGAGTCGGGCGCCGGGAAGCTGAGCTGGCCCGACGATCCCAGGTGGATCGACAGCACCGTTTCGGTGTCGCACACCGCAGCCCACAGCGGATCCCAGTAGGAGTCGTGGAAGCTCGGGTAGCCCAACGCGGCCGGATTCTCGGTGAACGAGAGCGAGTGGCAGCCCTTGTCGGCCACCCGGCGCACCTCCTCGGCACACATCTGCGCATCCCAGATCACCGGCAGCGCCATGGGGATGAACCGCCCTGGATGAGCCCCGCACCACTCATCGATGTGCCAGTCGTTGTAGGCCCTAACCAAGGCTAGGCCGAACTCCTCGTCGTCCACCGCGAACAAGCGAGCGGCGAACCCCGGAAACGACGGGAAGTTCATCGATGCCAGCACCCCGCAGGCATTCATGTCCTTGACTCGCTCGTTCACCAGATAGCAGCCCGGCCGGATCTCCTCCAGCGACTGGGGCTCCACGCCGTACTCCTCCTTGGGCCGACCGGCCACCGCGTTGAGGGCCACATTGGGCACCTCCACCTCGCCAAAGCGCCACACGTCGGCGCCGTCGTCGCGGCGGACGATGCGGGGCGCGTCAGCTTTGAATCGCTCGGGGAGATGAGCGTCGAACAGGTCGGGAGGCTCGATGATGTGGTCGTCAACACTGATGAGAGTGAGTTCTTCGGGGGCAAATGCCATGGCCGCCTCCTAGTGTGGTTTGAGCCAAGGTTAGGCTGGGAATGCGATTCCCCTATTATTGCAAGAGCATTCCGATTAGCCGAAAAGGACCAGCCATGCCCGACCCCACGGCCATCGCCCTCCACGGGCGAGGGGTGCTCGACATCGACACCGGCGACATCATCGAACCTGGCTTCGTGCGCATCGAAGGCAACCGCATTGCCGAGGTGGGCTCCGAAAAGGGCATCGCCAGCGACTGCGACGAGGTAATTGAGCTTCCCGAACTCACCCTGTTGCCCGGTTTCATGGACATGGAGGTCAATTTCTTCATGGGCGGGCCGGGAGCGGGGCTGTTCGATCCGGTGCAGACCAACCCGGCCAAGATGACTCTGCGGGCTACCGCCAACGCCCGACGCACTCTGCGGGCTGGGTTCACAACCGTGCGAAATTTGGGCCTTTTCGTCAAGACGGGCGGCTACCTGCTCGACGTGGCCTTGGGCGAGGCCATCGACGCCGGTTGGGTGGACGGACCCCGGATCGTGCCCGCCGGCCACGCCATCACCCCCACCGGCGGCCACCTCGACCCCACCATGTTCCAAGCGCTCGCACCCGACGTTCTGCCGATAACAGTGGAAGAAGGGGTGGCCGACGGGATCGACGAGATTCGTCGGGCGGTGCGCTATCAAATCAAATACGGTGCCCAGCTGATCAAGTGCTGCGGTTCCGGCGGAGTGATGTCGCACACCGGGCCGGCCGGAGCGCAGCAGTACTCCACCGAAGAGCTGTCCGCCATCGCCGATGAGGCCCATCGCCGAGGACTCAAGGTGGCCACCCACTGCCACGGCAACGAGGCCGTCCGCTCGGCCATCGAGGCCGGGATCGACTGCATAGAGCACGGCTTTTTGATGGAAGACGACACCATCCAGCTCATGGTGGACACCGGCACCTTCTTGGTGAGCACCACTGCGCTGACTGAGAATTGGGACGTCAGCAACCAACCAGCTGAGCTCCAGGCAAAGGCGGCCGAAGTATTCCCAAAGGCCCGCCAAACCATCTCCAAGGCCATCGAGGCGGGGGTGAAGATCGCCACCGGCAGCGACGCCCCCGCCATCTGGCACGGCCGCAACATGGAGGAGTTGGTGACCCTGGTCAAGCGCGGCATGACCCCGCTTCAGGCAATCCGGGCCGCCACCACAGTCAGTGCCGAGCTGATCGACGCCCCCGATCTCGGCCGCATCGCCCCCGGCATGCTGGCCGACATCATCGGAATGCCCGGCGATCCCCTCACCGACATCCAGCGGGCGCAGTTCGTGATGAAAGACGGCAAGGTCCACAAGCGATAAGGAGTAGTCATGGCCCATTTCCCAAAGCCAGCCGAGGGCAGCTGGACCGAGCACTATCCCGGTCTCGGAACCGGGCCGGTGTCGTATAAGGACTCCTACGACCCCGACTGGTGGCAACAAGAGATCGACACGATCTTCATGAAGGAGTGGCTATGCATCGGACGCGTCGAGCGGCTGGGGCGAAAGGGCAGCTACTTCACCAAAGAGTTCCCCTGGGCCAAGCGCAGCATTTTGGTGCTGAAAGACCGGGAAGGCACCATCCGGGCCTTCAACAACATGTGCCGCCACCGGGGGAACAAACTGGTGTGGGACGACTATCCCAACGAGGAGACCTCCGGAGTGTGCCGCCAAATCACGTGCAAGTATCACGGTTGGCGCTACGACCTAGACGGGTCATTGGTATTCATCCAGCAGGAATCGGAGTTCTTCGATGTGGACAAGGATTCGCTGGGCCTGGTGCCGGTGACCTGCGACGTGTGGGAGGGATTCATTTTTGTGAACCTCGACCCTGAACCCCAGCAGACCCTCGCCGAGGCCCTGGCCCCGTTGGCCGAAGGACTGGCCGGCTACCCGTTCGGCGAGATGACCCAATCCTACGAGGTGCGCTCGGAGGTCAACAGCAACTGGAAGCTGTTCATCGACGCCTTCGTGGAATTTTACCACGCCCCGGTGCTGCACCAGCGCCAGGCCACCGCCGAAGAATCCGAAAAGCTGGCCAGCATCGGCTTTGAGGGCCTCCACTACGAGCTGTTCAGCCCCCACTCCATGGTGTCTTCGTGGGGCGGCATGTCGCCCCCCAAAGACCCCAGGATGGTCAAGCCGATCGAGAACCTGCTGCGCAGCGGTCTGTTCGGTCCGTGGGAAAAACCTGCGGTGATGAATGACAACAAAGACCTCCCCCCGCTGCTCAACCCGTCCAAGCACCGGGCGTGGGGCATCGACTCGTTTGTGCTGTGGCCCAATTTCATGATCCTGTTCTGGGAGACGGGCTGGTATCTCACCTACACCTATTGGCCTTTGGGCCCCAGCAAGCACTTGTTCGAGACCACCCTCAACTTTGTGCCGCCCGAGAACGCCAGCCAGCGCGCCGCCCAGGAGTTCGCGTTCTCCACGTTCAAGGAGTACGCCTTCCAAGACGCCAACACCCTGGAGGCCACCCAGACCATGATCGAGAGTGAGGTGGTGAACTCGTTCGTCCTCAACGACCAGGAGATCCTCTGCCGCCACCACCACGCCGCGGCCCGAGAGCAGGTAAAGGCCGGAGGTCGACCAGACAGCTACCCGTGGATGCCTGTGTCAACCAACGGCGGAGGGTGACGACCATGAGCGACACCACCGCGGCGGCGCTGCCCGCTGACTTCGCCGATCTGGAACCCTTCGCCGACTGGGCCCTGGACACCTGGCGGGAGCGCTATGAGAAACGCTTGGACTCAACCATGGCCGAGATGCAGGACTTCTACGACGCCATGATGCCCCGGCTGAGCGAGATTCTGGACTACTGCGACGCCTTCGACCTCGCCGATCTGCCCGATGATGCCCGCAACCTGCTGCTGCTGGCCTTCTCTTTGTGCGAAGCGTCGTTCCCGGTGGAGGCGTGGCGCCAGCCCCGGGTGCCCGACAGCGGCTCGGCCGATCTGGAGATGGTGCGCGAGCCGCCGCTGTAACGTCAGTCTCCTTGGCAACGATGGATCCTGAGACCTTTCGCCGCGACCTGACGGCGTGGCTCGACGCCAACGCTCACGAGCTCACCCCGCCGTATGAGGGCATCGGTGCCATGGACGAGCACATGGCCCACTACTCGCATGTGAAGCGGGCTCTGTTCGATGCCGACTTCGGCCGCTACGGGTGGCCCGAGTCGGTGGGCGGGCTCGGCGGCTCGCCGCTGCTGCGGGCCATCGTCGGCGAGGAGATCAACTTCCGCGATCTCGCCGACCCCAATGCCTGGACCATGATCGAGGTGCTGGCCCCCACCGTCATGGCTTTCGCCCCGCCCGAGCTAGCCGCCAGCCTGGTGCCGCCGTTTCTGCGGGGCGACGAGATGTGGTGCCAGGGGTTCTCCGAGCCCGACTCAGGCAGCGATTTGGCCTCTCTGTCGTGTCGGGCAGCTAAGGCCGACGGCGGCTGGGTGGTGAACGGGCAGAAGATCTGGACCAGCTTCATCGAGTATTCCCAGCGCTGCGTGTTGCTCGTCCGCACCGGCGAGCCTGGCAGCGCCCACCGGGGCATCACCGCCCTTCTGGTGGACGTCGACTCGCCCGGTGTCAGCTACAGCCCCATCGAGACCATGCACGGTCGGCGGGATTTCGCCGAGGTGCGATTCGACGACGTGTTCGTTTCCGAAGACCGCCTTCTCGGCGAGGAGAACGGTGGCTGGCAGGTGGCCATGGACATCCTCCCCTACGAGCGGTCCACCACTTTCTGGCACCGGGGCGCGCTGCTGCACCGGCGCCTCTCCGACCTGGTGGCCCAGCTATCGGATTCTGGCAACCTCAGTGAAACTTCGGCCCAGGCGGTTGGCGAAGTGTTTCTGTCTCTTGTGGCCTTCCGCAGCCGATCTCGAGACACCCAATACCGATTGGCCAGCGGCCAGCAACTCGGCGTGGAGACATCGATCGACAAAATCCTCATCACATCCGCCGAGCAGAAACTGTTCGAGGCGGCACGCGACCTGCTTCCTGGCGTCATCGAGTTCGACGAGGGTCGCGATGCGGAAATGTGGCGCACCGACTACCTGTACTCCAAGGCGGCCTCCATCTATGGGGGCACCGCCGAGATTCAGCGCAACATCGTGGCTCGACGATTGCTTGATCTAGGGCCGGAGTCATGAGCGAATTCATCGACGCCGATGATCTGGCGCTGCTCGCGGCCAGCTTCGAGTCCGCAATGGCCGACGCCCCGGGACCCTCGGAGGCCGACCAGGCGCTGTACGACCTCGGGTGGGCTGAGCTTCTCGCCTCCGCTCCCGGCCAAGGGGCGGCCACCGCGTTCAGCGCCCTCGGCACCACCGGTTCGGCGGCCAGCCTGCTTGACGACGTGGTGGCCAATGCGCTCGGTGCCGAGGCCGCACTCCAGTCCTGCTGTGTGTTTCCCGCCCCCTATAAGGCCGATGCCCCCGGCAACCTTCGAGGCGACACAGTGATGGTGGACGGACTGCTGTCAGCCCGGGCAGAGACGGCGGTCACCGCAGTGCTGGGCGTGGAGACCGAGAACGGCGTCGGCCATTTTGCGGTCGATGCGGGGCTGCTACGCGGCTCAGCCGTCAATGGCATCGACCCCGGGCGCGCCTATCGCCGGATCCTTGCCGAGATTCCGGCTGATGCATTGGAACCGACCACAGCTGAGGGCAGCTGGGAGTCGGCAGTGGCGGCAGCCCGGGCCGGGCTAGCTCATCAGCTTCTCGGCGGGGCCCGCTGGATGCTGGCGGAAGCCCGTCAACACGCCATTGACCGAGCCCAATTCGGCCGTCCGGTGGCATCGTTCCAGGCCATCCGCCACAAGTTGGCCGAGTCGCTGGTGCAGATCGAGGGGGCGGCATCGGTGGCCGGCGAGTGCCTCGAAGACCCCGATCCCCTGCTGGCCGCGTTGGCAAAGTCGCTGGCCGGCCAGGCGGCCCTTACCACGGCCACCCACGCCCAGCAGGTGCTGGCCGGAATCGGCTTCACCGCCGAGCACCGGTTCCACTACTGGCTCAAGCGGATGCTGGTGGTGGACACGCTGTTCGGCTCGGCCAGCTCACTCCCCGCCGAGATCGGCCACCACTTACTGTCTCGGGGAACCGCGCCCCGTCTCATCCAGCTTTAGGAGGAAACATGGGTCGAGAAGACTTCGCCCAATACGCCACGAGCTGGTCGGCGCCCGACTACTCCGTGGACGACAACGGCAAGGTGGTCGGCGGCTATGAGCCCGAAGGGCCCAACAATTGGGGCCGCTGGGGAGACAACGACCAGATCGGCACCCAGAACCTGATCGGCCCTGAGCAGCGAGTTCGGGCCGCCTCGCTGGTCCAGTCGGGCAAGGTGTTCTCGCTGGCCCTGCCCATCGACGCCAGCGGCCCCCGGTTCCATACCCGGCCAGCCCCGCTGCATTGGTTCATGATGGCCGGGTCCGACCAGGTGGTGGGCTCCCCCTATAGCGCCGCCGATCCCGACTTCCAGTGGAACGACGACATGTTCCAGATGCCCCTCCAGGGATCAACCCAGTGGGACGGATTTGCCCATGTGATCTACCGGGACACGATGTACAACGGCTATTGGGCCGGCAATGTCACCGCCTATGGGGGCGCCGCGGTACTGGGTATGGAGAATCACCGGGAGAGCTTCGTGGGCCGAGCGGTGCTGTTCGACCTGACCCGCTCCGAAGGATCCGATCCGCTGCCGGCGGCCACCGTGATCGACTCGGCCATGCTGGATCGCTGCGCCGAGGCACAGAGGTCGGTGGTCGAGCCGGGGGATATCGCCCTGATCCGCACCGGCTACATGGCGTTGTGGGATCCGAGCTTCACCCCCGAACAGCAAGGGGAGTACTTCGGCGGCTCCCCGGGTCTCGGAGTGGACGCGCTCCTCTGGTGCGACCGCAACGACATCTCCGCAGTGGCCTCCGACACCATCGCCGTTGAAGTCATGGTGCCCGAAGACCCCGAGGCCCGAAAGCACCCTGTCCACTGCGGGGCGCTGGTGGACCGAGGGCTGCCCCTAGGCGAGTTCTGGGTGCTCGACGAACTCGCCGCCGACTGCGCCGCCGACGGCCGCTACGAGTTCATGCTGGTGGCACCGCCGCTCAACATCCCCGGCGCGGTTGGCTCGCCCCTCAATCCCATCGCCATCAAATAGAGCCATGAGTCATCCGCCGGAGTTAATCCCATGACCAAGCCGCGTTGGGCGCGGCGACCGGTGCCCGCCCATCTGGAACAGCGCTATGTGGACGAGGGGTGGTGGACCGACGCCACCCTGGGCGGGCGGGTGGCCGAGTGGCTGGCTGCTGCTCCCGATACCTCGGTCCACATCCATTCCCGCACCCACGAATGGCACGGCACCTATGCCGATGTCGATTCCGAAGCCCGCCGGCTGGTGGCCTTCCTGCGCGGCGAAGGCATCGAGGCGGGCGCAGTGGTGGCGTTTCAGATTCCCAACTGGCGAGAGGCGGTGGTTGCGTTCACGGGGCTGGCCATGGGCGGATACATCCTCGTGCCCATCACCCATATCTACGGGCGCAAAGAGGTGTCGTTCATCCTCGACGAATGCGGGGCCGAGGCCTACATCTCGCCGATGGCCTACGGCCACGTGGACTACTCCGAGATAGTCGCCCACCACGCCCCGTCCAGCCTCCAACTGCACCTGGTGGTGGGCGAGTGTTCCGACCGCCCGACTCCAAAGGGCATTCGCCGAAGAGCTTGGTCGGAACTGGAGGCCTGCGAGCCCGTCTCCGAACTCCCCACGCCCGCAGCCGACACGGTGGCCGTGCTGGCCTATACCTCGGGAACCACCAGTGACCCCAAGGGCGCCATTCACGACCATCGGACCTTGCTCAGCGAGCTTCAGCACATGGTGGACTGGATGACGCCGGGCAAGTCCAACCTGATGGGATCACCGGTGGCCCACGCCACCGGAATGCTCGGCGGCGTGCTCGGGCCGCTGAACAACAGTGGCGACATCCACCTCACCGACCGGTGGGATCCGGGTCATGCCCTTGAGGTGATGCTGGCCCATGACATCGGCGGCGGAGTGGGGGCGTCTATCTTCCTCACCAGCCTCCTAGACCACCCCGACTTCACCCCCGCCCACGCCGCCAAGATGGCCCAGGTGGGGTTGGGGGGTGCGCCTGTGCCGGCCGCGGTGGGCCAACGGGCTGAAGCGCTGGGCATCAAGATCATTCGGGCCTACGGCTCCACCGAGCACCCGTCGGTCACCGGAATGGGCTATGAAGAACCGGCCGAGCTGCGGCACAATACCGACGGTCGGCCCCGCCAAGGCGTAGAGATGCGGATCGTGGACGAAGACGGCCGGGACCTGGCGATTGGGGTTCCCGGCGAGATCGTGACACGCGGCCCGGAACTGTGTCTGGGCTACACCAACCCCAAGTTGAACGTCGCCTTCGATGACGGCGGGTGGTACCGCACCGGCGACATCGGCGTGCTTGACGAACATGGCTGCCTCACCATCACCGACCGGGTAAAGGACATCATCATCCGCGGTGGCGAGAACCTGTCGGCCGCCGAAATCGAGGAGGTGATCGCCAAGGTGCTCGGCGTCGCCGAAGTTGCGGTGGTGGCCGCACCCGACGAGCGCCTCGGCGAGCACGCCTGCGCCGTTGTCCGCATGCAAACCGACGCCGACCCAATCAACCTGGCGGCCCTACTCCCCCACTTGGAACGAGCCGGGCTGGCCCGCCAGAAGTGGCCCGAGGAGCTGCGTCTAGTAGCCGACTTTCCCCGCACCGCCTCCGGCAAGATCAGAAAGGTGGACTTGCGCTCCCAGCTTCGGAAGGGAGAGCTCTAGAAGCTCGCCGCCACGGGCGTTGAACCGCTCACTCCCCCGGGAATATCAGGCCGATCTGGTCGCGGATCTGGTCGAGGGTGCCCATGATCGACAGTGTCTCGGCGTGGGAGATCACCGGGCTCTCCAGCTCGCCGGAGGCCAGGCAGCGGTGGAACTCCTCCACCTGGAACCGGAGCCCGTCGCCCTCCCACGAGCCGTCGATCTCCTCCCGCTCGAACCCCCGCACAACCGTCAAAGACCCGGGGCAGTGCATGAACGCGGGGATCTCAATCGTGCCCTCAGTTCCGGCGATGCGAGCGGTGCAGCCCAGGTTGGTGGCGATGGCCGCCTTCACCACCGCCAGTTCGCCGCCCGCGTGCCCCAAAACGGCGGCTACTTGCTCATCCACCCCGGTCTCGCCGATCCGGCCTTGAGCCGCGACGCTGGTGGGGGTGCCCAGCACCAACGAGGCGAACTGCACGGGATACACGCCGAGATCGAGGATTCCCCCGCCGCCCCGCTCGGGGTCGTAGAGCCGGTGGTCGGGGTCGAACGGCTGGTGGAAACCGAAGTCGGCCTCGACAAGTTGAGGCTGGCCGATGGCCTGCTCTCCCAGCAGATCGGCCAGCACCCGATAGGCAGGGAGGAAGCGGCTCCACATGGCTTCCATCAAGAGCAGGCCCCGCTCCCGGGCGGCATCGATCATCCGCTGGCTCTGGGCCTGGTTGAGCGCAAACGGCTTCTCGCACAGCACGGGCTTGCCCGCCTCCAAGAACATCAGCGTGTCCTGCTCATGGCGGGACTGGGGGGTGGCCACATACACCGCATCCACGTCCGGGTCCGCGGCCAGGTCCTCATAGCTGCCGTAGGCCGCCGAGACCCCGTACTTGGCGGCAAAGTCCCTGGCCCGGTCGGCCGAGCGCGAGCCAATGGCGTAGATCTCGGCGTCGTCCAGCAACTGAAGCCCGTTGGCAAACCCAACGGCGATGCCTCCCGGCCCGGCAATTCCCCATCGAACGGTCATGGCCGGACGCTACCGCGACAAGGGCTGTTGAAAGGCATTCCCCTACTCTGTGCCGACTGGAGGTACCGATGAGATCGTCGTTCAACGCGGGCTGGGCAGTGCGACCGAAGCAGAACCCGTTCTCGGAGCTAACGGGCGCAAAGAGCGCGCCCGAGCCGGTGACGCTGCCCCACGACGCGATGATCGGCACCAAACGCGATCCCTCCGCTTCCCACGACATCGCCTATTTCCCCGGCGGGGTGTGGGAGTACACCAAGCGGTTCGATGCCCCGGCCGAGTGGCGCGATCGCCGGGTCTCCCTTCAGTTCGAGGGCGTGTACCGCGACGCCATGGTCTATGTGAACGACGACTTCGCGGCCTCCGAGCCCAATGGCTACGCCGAGTTCATCGTCGACCTCGACCCGTTCTTGCGCTACGGCGAGGAGAACACCATCAAAGTGGATTGCCGGGCCGGCGAGGATTCCCGGTGGTATTCCGGGGCGGGCATCTACCGGCCCGTGCACCTGTGGGTGAAGAACCCAGTACACCTGGCCATCGACGGCGTGTGGATCACCACCCCGGAGATCGACGACCAAGGCGCGGTGGTAGAGGTGGCCGCCGAGGTGCAAAACGACACCGCTCACACGGTGACGGTGCGAATGGCCTGCGAGGTACGCGACCCGGCTGGCAAAGCGGTGGCCTCGGGGAACATTCCGGTGACCTTGCGCGCCCACACCACGGTGATCGCCCGCCAGCGGCTGGCGGTGTCCGACCCGGCCCGGTGGAGCACCGACCATCCCCACCTCTACTCCTGCACAACCACACTGGCCGAAACCGACGATGAAGCCGCCGAGCTGGACCGCGATGTAACCGCCTTCGGCATTCGGTCGCTTCAGCTCGACCCCGCCCACGGGCTGCGGATCAACGGCGAGACGGTGAAGCTACGGGGTGCCTGCGTTCACCACGACAACGGGCCCATCGGCGCCGCCACCATCGGCCGTGCTGAGGAGCGTCGAGTGGAGCTGTTGAAGGCCGCCGGGTTCAATGCCCTGCGCAGCGCCCATAACCCGATGAGCCGGGCCATGCTCGACGCCTGCGACCGCCTCGGTGTGATCGTGATGGACGAGACGTGGGACATGTGGACCGAGAACAAGGTGAACCACGACTTCGCCCTTCGGTTCGAGGAGCGGTGGAGCAACGACGTCGCCTCCCTGGTACGCAAAGACCGCAACCATCCCAGCGTGGTGCTCTACTCCACCGGCAACGAGATCCCTGAAGTCGGCTCACCACTCGGGGCGGCCCGAGCACGCGACATTGCCGAGCATGTCCGCTCGCTCGACCCCCACCGCTACGTCACCACCGGGGTACAGCCGATGCTGGCCATTCGCGGGCTGATCGCCAAGATCCCCGAGATCCTCGGGTTTGTGGAATCGCCGGACTCATCCGAAGAGGTCGAGCCGCCACCCGCTGAAGAGGCCGAGTCGCAAGGGGTGAACACCCAGATGGCCATGTGGGCCATGGTGAAAGATCAGGTCATGCGGGATCCGATCATCGCCGAGGGCATCGAGGAGGTATCGGCCTCGCTTGATGTGGTGGGTTACAACTACGTCTCCAACCGCTATCTCCTGGATCACGAGCTGTATCCCAACCGGGTGATCGTCGGCTCTGAGACCAATGTGACCGACTTGGGCCGAGACTGGCCGATCATCAGCGCCCATTCCCATCTGATCGGGGACTTCACCTGGACCGGCTGGGACTATCTGGGAGAGGTGGGCATCGGCCGAGTCGGCTACGACGACGAAGACCCAGTGGACCGAGGCGTTCCCGGCGTGGTCGCACCGTTTCCCTGGCTCGTGGCCCACACCGGCGACATCCACATCACCGGCGTTCGCAGGCCGGCTTCCTACTACCGGGAGATCGTCTTCAGCCTCCGCCAAGAGCCCTTCATAGCGGTGCAGCGACCAAAGAACTCCCACAAGCAGATCGCCTACTCCGGCCCGTGGTCGTGGAGCGACTCCCTGGACAGCTGGTCGTGGGACGGATACGAGGGAACCACGGTGGACGTCGAGGTGTACTCGGCCGACGACGAGGTCGAGCTGGTGCTGAACGGCAGGACTCTCGGCCGCCAGCCCACCGACGAATTCCGCACCAAGTTCGCGGTCGCCTACGAACCGGGCGAGCTCGTGGCCATCGCCTACCGCAACGGTGAAGAAACGGCCCGAATCGCGCTGCGAACCGCCTCCGGTCCGCTGCACCTTGCGATTGAAGCCGATCGGCCCGAGATCACCGCAGGCGACAACGACTTGGCCTACGTCACCGTGCGCCTGACCGACGACTCCGGCGCCGTGAATTCGGTGGCGAATCGGCCGGTGAAGGTGACCCTCGAGGGCCCCGGAGTGATCCAGGGCTTCGCCAGCGCCGATCACCAGTCCACCGAGCCTTTTGGATCGAACATCTGCACGACCTACGACGGCCAAGCCCTGGCCGTGATCCGCCCCACCGGCCCCGGAGTCGTCGAGCTCACCTTCACCGCCGACGGCCTCGACCCCGCTGCCTGCCGCCTCACCGTGAGCGAAGGCTGATCGAATGGACCAGGAGACGCTGTGCTGGCTGACCGATCCCGACTCGGGGTGCTGGGAAGAGTTGGGCTACCAGCGGTTCCCCCTCGGTGAGCCGGACTTGGTCGACACCGTGCCGCCGGTGATCGGTTGGGACGAGGTGCAGGATCGCTACGACGCCGTGGTGATCGGCAGCGGGGCCGGCGGCGGCGTGGCTGCCCATGTGCTAGCCGCGGCCGGATTTTCGGTGCTGGTAGTCGAGCGAGGCCGCCCCCTCAAGTCCACAGAAATCGGCTGGGACCCGGTTCGCAATCACCGCACCGCTGTCTTCGGGTTCGGCGAGGGCGTAACGCCGGTCGGGAATCCCCGGGCCGTCAAAGACAAAGACGGCGAGCAGGCCCTTGAGCCCCACGATTTCCGCTACCACAACAATGCCGTTCTGCTGGGGGGCGGACCCCGGCTCTACGGCTGCCAAGGGTGGCGGTTTGCACCGGAAACGTTCCGCATGGCCAGCGAATACGGCATCCCCGAGGGCTCGGCCCTGGCCGACTGGCCGATCACCTACGACGATCTCGAGCCCTACTACGACCTGGTGGAATGGGAGGTGGGCGTCGCCGGAGCGCCCGGCCATGCTGGCGACGGTCCCCGATCCCGCGGTTATCCGCTTCCCCCGTTTTCGCCCGACCGAGGCGGAGAGATGCTGGCTGAAGCTGCGGCTCGCCTGGGGTGGGCCACCGCGCCCGTTCCGCTGCTGGTCAACTCCCGACCCTACGGGGGACGTCCGGCATGCGCTGGTTGCAGCCAGTGCGTCGGCCACCCCTGCCCGGTGGACGCCAAGAACGGGGTCCACAACACCCTGCTCCCCCGAGCCACCGCGGCGGGTGCCCACATCCTGTGCGACACCCTGGCCGCCAGGATCGACGATGGCCGAGGCGAGGTGGAACTGCGCTCTGAGCACGGCCAGCGCACGGTGCGGGCCGACCGGATCGTGTTGGCCGCCGGTGCGGTGGAGACCGCCCGGCTGCTGATGCTGAGCGGGCTGGGCAACGACTGGGTGGGCCAGTGCCTCCAGGGCCACACCTATGTGTTGGCCCACGGCCATGTGGACACCGACGATCCGCTCAGCGACGGCGTCGGCCCCGGTCTGGCCATGGCCACTCGGGAGCACTGCCACCACAACGACGGGATCATCGGCGGCGGGATGATCGCCGACGAGTACGCGGTGTCGCCGGTGCAGCACTGGGTGATGGGGTCGTGGTTCCGACCCGAGCACCAGCGGGCGGCCGAGGCCGCCGGCGAAGTTGACGAGTACGGGCGGCCGACGGGCTCCTCGGCCCGTCAGGCCCTGCGGGATACCTACCGCCGCACCATCATGATCATGGGCCCGATCCAGGAAATCCCCACCCGCTCAGCCGGGCTGGACTTGTCGGCTGAAGTCCGGGACCAGTGGGGCTTGCCGGTCGCCCGGTTCTTCGGCGTGCAACACGAAGAAGACCTGCGCACCGCGGAATTCTTGGGCGACCGAGCCAAAGAATGGATTGCCGCCACCGGAGCCCACGACGTGACCGGCGGCTCCATGGGATTCCAAATCCTGTCCGGCGGGCAACACCAAGCCGGCACAGCTCGCATGTCGGACACACCTTCGGGCGGTGCTGTCGACGCCACCGGCAAGGTGTGGGGCTGCGAGCGGACCTACGTGGCCGACTCCTCGCTCCACGTCACCAACGGCGGCGTCAACCCCGTACTGTCCATCATGGCCAACTCCTGGCGAGTAGCCGACCTGCTCTCCCGCTAAGCCGGCCTGAACAGCCTGGGCTCAGGCGTTCAGCAACTCCTCTTCGATGCGCTCGGCCATCACTTGTTGGGCCCATTCGATCTTGGCCGGTAGGTGCTCGGTGGGGAACAGGCCCTCGGAGGGGCGGTAGTCCTTGAGCACCTGCTTGGCGATGGTGTCCTTGTGGACCTCGGTGGGGCCGTCGGCCACCCCGAAGGTGGGGGCCATCATCCACATGTTGGCCAGTGGTGTCTCGTTGGACATGCCCAGCGAGCCGTGGATCTGCATGGAGCGGAAAACCACGTCCATCAGGACACGGGGGGTGGCCACTTTCACCCCGGCGATGTAGAGCCGAGCCTTGGAGGTATCCGACTGGTCGATCTGCCAGGCGGCGTGCAGCACCTGCAAGCGGAACTGCTCGATCTGGACCCAGGAGTCGGCGATCATGTGCTGCACCGCCTGCTTCTCGGCCAAAAGCGAGCCCTTGGTTTCCCGGCTGAGGGCTCGCTCGCACATCATGTCGAAGGCCTTTTTGGCCGTGCCCACCGAGCGCATGGCGTGGTGGACCCGGCCCCCGCCCAGGCGGGTCTGGGCGATCTTGAACCCCGCCCCCTCCTCGCCCATGAGATTCTCAATCGGGACGCGACACTCGTTGAACCGCAGGTAGCTGTGGCCGCCGTGGCCCCGGCGCTCTCCTCCCACGCCCACGTTGCGGACCAGCTCCAAGCCGGGGGCGTCGTGGGGCACCAGCATCATCGACGATCCCCGATACACCGAAACGTCGGGGTTGGTGATGAGCATGACGATGAGGAACTCGGCCCGGGGGTAGTTGGAGGCAAACCACTTCTCCCCGTTGATCACCCACTCATCGCCGTCGCGGTGGGCAGTGCAGGTGAAGTGGTTGGGATCAGACCCGCCCTGGGGCTCGGTCATGGAGTAGCAGGTGGAGATCTCCCCGGCCAGCAGCGGCTTGAGGTACTTCTCCTTCTGCTCGTCGTTGGCGTAATGGGCCAGAATCTCGGCATTCCCCGAGTCAGGGGCCTGGCTGCCGAAGGCCGATGGTCCGAAAGTTGATCGGCCCAAGATCTCGTTCATCAGCGCCAGTTGCACCTGGCCGAACCCCATTCCCCCCATCTCCGGCTTGAGGTGGCAGGCCCACAGCCCCCGGTCCTTCACCTTCTGCTGGATGCGGCGCAGATGTGTCTGCACCTCATCATCAGACTTGTCGAACGGGGACCGCCCCCGGAAGTAGTGGTCTAGCGGCTCGATCTCGGTGTGCATGAGCTCCGTCAGCCATTCGAGGTGGTCTTGAAACTCCGGATCAGTAGAAAAATCCCAGGCCATGATCCGAGACTAGAACAGCCTCGCCCAACGGCGCGCTTTGTCAGCGGATGGGGGCGAGGTGGATGGGGAAGGCTTCTCGGATTCGGGCGTCGGCTTCGGGGGTGATGTGGTCGGGCTTGGGGCGGTTGAGCACTTCGGTGACGTAGTCATGGGCTACGTCTTCGATGAGGCGGGCGCCGGCGTCCACCCAGTCGTCGGGGCTGAGGCGGTCGCCGATTTGGGGGTAGACGTACTCGGTCTGCATGAGCGACAGGGTCTGGGAGTGGCCGAGGAAGTGGCCCTCACCGTGTACTACATCGGCGATTACCTGGGTAGACAGGGTCTCGGGGGTGATCTCGATGCCCCGCACCGTGCGGTTGATGGACCCCAGCATGTCGTTGTCGATCACCAGGGCTTCCAGTGAGCAGGCCATGATGCTGGCCAGCATCCCGGCCGACTCGTTGATCATGTTGGCCCCGGCATTGGCGGCCAGGGTGATGGCGTTGGCCTTCTCGTGGCCAGCCTGGTTGTCGGGCAGCTTGGAGTCGGCCATGCCCGCGGCCACCCCCGATGGCAAACCCAGGTAATTCACAACCTGGGCAGCCGCCGCGTTGATGATCGCCTCCTCGCCGCTGCCTCCACTCATGGCCCCGGTGCGCAGGTCGGACACAAACGGCCACATGCCCAACACACAAGGATGGCCGGGCAGAACCAGATTGACTGCGGTCAACCCGGCCAGGCACTCGGCCAGGGCTTGGACCAATGACCCGGCCAGTGCGGCCGGTGAGGTGGCCCCGGCTTGGCCCGCCGACAGCAGGTTGATCGGCATGCCCCGGCGGGCCTGCTCGAGCAGGGACAGGGCCGACTCCTCAGCGAAGCGCAGCGGGGGCACCACGAAAGTGTTATTGGCGATGCAGAAGGGCCGTCGGGCGAACTCCCCCTCGGCGCCCAGCGCCATGTCCCACAGGTCCACGCACTCGTGAACATGGTCGGGGTGGAACATAGACGTGCCCAGCGGCTTGGTTGTGCCGGCCATGGCCGCGTAGGCGGTGTTGATGTCCACTTCCCGGGCAGTCTCCATGTCGCGGGCCACCAGCGTCCGCACGAACACATGGATGTTGTCGAGGGTGTCGACGATCCGGGCCACGTCGTAAAGGTCGGACAATGTGCTGGGGCGGAAGCGCTTGGTGTCGTGGTCGAGCATCATCACCGCGGCCCCGCTGGTGCAGAGATGAACCCGGTTGCCGCCGATCTCCACCCCCCGGTCGGGGTCGAACCCGTACAGGGTGAACTCCTTGCAGGCCCCGTCCACTACTTGTTTGACCAGGTCGGGGGGGAACCGCAGGCGATCGTGTTCGTCCATTCGGCCACCGTTCGCGGTGACCGCCTCGATGATCTCCGGGGTGGCCTGCCCCATGCCCAGATCGGCCAGCAGGCCCAGGGCCGACTCAAATACGTCGTCGCACTGGCCTTCGGACAGCGGCTTGTAAGCCCCGCCGGGCATTCCTGGCCACACCGCCCGGGCATCGGCTTCGGGCGGCGCCTCCCGCATGGCCACTCGGGCTGCCCTACCTCCTGCACGTCGCGCCATATCAAGCCCTCGGTTTCTCGTTGTCGGGGTCGTAGGCCGGGCCATCGAGCACCATTGCCGGACGGCGGTCGCTCATGAGTTGCACCTCGAAGCGAGTGCCCGGTGCTTTGTACTGGGGTTTCACGTAGGCGAAGGCCAAGCCGTGCCCCACAGTGTGGCCCCAGGTGCCCGATGTGGTCAGCCCGATGAGCTCGTCGCCGTCGTACACCGGCTCGTTGCCCCGGCAGTCGTTGTCGGTGGTGTCCACCTCGCAGTACACGAGGATCATCTCGATGTCGTCGCCCATGGCCAGCCGCTCTTCGGAGGCCTTCTTGCCTTGGAACTCGCCCGACCAGTCCACGAACCGGCCCAGGCCGGCCTCTACCGGGGTGATCTCGGTGGTCAGCTCGAAGCCCATCGCCTTGTAAGCCTTCTCGATGCGCATGGTGTTCATGGCGTAGGCGCCATAGTGGACCATGCCCAGCGGCTCGCCCACCTCCACCAGAGCGTCGTAGAGCTCGGCGGTGTGTTCTTGGGAGTGGTGCAACTCCCAGCCCAGCTCCCCCACATACGACACCCGCAGGGCCAGACAGGGCACCCCGGCCACGTCGATTTGCTGGCCGGTGAGCCAGCGGAAGCCGGGGGCCTCCAGCTCGGCGTCGGTGAGCTGAGCCAGAATCTGGCGGGACAGAGGACCGGAGACGGCCAGGATGCCCATGTCGTCGGTACGGTCGGTAACGGTCACGTCCTCGCCGAATTGCACATGGTGGGCCAGCCAGTCCCGGTCGTGGAACTGCCCGACGATGGCGGAGTTGAGATAGAACCGGTCGGGGGCCAGTCGGGTAATGGTCATCTCGGTCTCGATGCCGCCCAACTCAGTCAAGAAGTGAGTGAGGCGCATCCCGCCGTCTTTGGCCGGCATGCGATTGGCGGTGAGGCGGTCGAGCAGCGCCTCGGCGTCGGCCCCGGTCACCTCGAACTTGGAGAAGGCGGTGAGGTCGGCGATGCCGGCCCGCTCCCGGGTGGCCCGGCACTCGGCCCCCACAATGTCGAAGGCGTTGGAATGCCGGAAGGAGTGGGCCTCGGGCTCGCCGTAATACTGCGGGCGCTCCCAGCCGAAGATCTCCATCCACTGGGCATCCCGGGCGTCGAGCCGGTCGTAGATGGGATCGGTCTTCTGGGGGCGGCCGGCGAAGCGCTGCTCGCCGGGGAGGCGGGTGGCGTACATCTCGTGGAATTCGTCGATGGCCTTTTCGATGGCGTATCGCCCGGTGGGCCCGCAGTGTTCGCCGAACCGGCGGGGATCCATCTCGGCCACATTGATTTCGGTCTGGCCGTGCACCATCCACTGGGCCAGGTACTTGCCCGCCCCCGGCCCCTGGGTAATGCCGATGGAAGCCCCCGCGCACAGCCAGTAATTGCGCAGGCCGGGGGCCGGACCCATGAGGTAGCCGGAATCGGGAGTGTGGGTGATCGGCCCGCTGACCACCGTCTTGATCCCGGTGTCGGCAAAGGCGGGAATCCGCTTGCCAGCCTCGATCAGCCAGGGCATGAGCTGATCGAGATCGGGCGGGGTCAGGTAGAAGTGCTTGTCCCAGTCGATGCCGTCGATCCCGTAGGTCTGGGCGTTCTCCCGCTCGTAGGGACCGACCAGCAGCGAGTCGATCTCCCGCCGGTAGTAGGCCGACGCTCGGGGATCGCGGATAACCGGCGGGTCGAAGTCGCCCAGTGCCTTCATCTCCTCCATGGGCTCGGTGATGAGGTATTGGTGGATCACCGAAACGATGGGCACGTCGAGGCCCACCATGGCGCCGAGCTGGGGGGCATAGCACCCGGCCGCATTCACCACGTGCTCGGCGGTGATGGTATGGGTCTGCCCGCCAGACTCGCACACCAGTTCCCAGCGGTGGTCGGGAAGCTGCTTCATGTCGGTGACCAGGGTGTTCCGGTACACCTCGCCACCCAGCTGGCGGGCACCCTTGACCATGGCCTGGGTGACGCTGGACGGATCGGTCCAGCCGTCGTTGGGGGTCCAGCACCCCAACAGCACGTCGGACACGTCCATGAACGGCCAGTGATCCAGGATCTCCTTGGGCTCGATCAGGTGGTTCTCCACCCCGACCAGATCGAGCATCCCGCTCACGTAGCGGAACCAGTCCACCTGGTGGCGGTCGAGCGCCAGACGGATTGCGCCGGTGCCGTGCCAGCCGCTGGCCAGCCCGGTCTCCTCCTCGATGCGGTCGTAGAGATCGGGGGCCACCTTGTGGCACTTGGCCATGTTCAGGCTGCCGATGAAATGGGGAATGAGGCCAGCCGCGTGCCAGGTGGAACCCGAGCACAGCTCGCCCTTTTCCACCAGCACGGTGTCGGTCCAGCCCTCGTGGGCCAGGAAGTAGAACAGGCCCGCGCCCATGGCTCCGCCGCCGATAATCACTACCTGGGCTTCATCGCGCACCGTAGGCCGCTCCTTGTCAATCAGAGTCGAACCCGCTCTTTGCGGGGATCGTAGAACGAACGAATAGATCCGGTGGCGGCGATGGGCGTTCCGGCCACCTCGATCTCGAATCGGCCAGATTCCACCCAGTCTTTGGTGACTCCGTCGGCGCACTCCACATAGCCCAGGGCCAGTGCCCGCTTCTCGGTGTAGCTCCACATGCCGCTGCTGGTGCGGCCCACCATCTGGCCGTCCCGGTAGATGGGCTCGTCGTGGTACAGCAGCCAGTCGGGATCTTCCAGCCGGAGTTTGATGAGACGCTTGGTCCGAGGGCCCTCCCGCTGGGCGACCAGCGCCTCTCGGCCTCGGAATCCGCCGACCTTGTCCCAGGCCACCGCGAACCCCAGTCCGGCCTCCAGGGGAGTGTCCTCGTCGGTGATGTCGTGGCCCCAGTGGCAGTAGGCCGCCTCCATGCGCAGCGTGTTCATGGCGTGGTAGCCAGCGTGGCGCAGTCCTAGAGGCGATCCCGCTTCCACCACCGCATCGTGCAGGGCCACGGCCTGCTCGTTGGGCACGTAGAGCTCCCAGCCCAGCTCGCCCACGTAGGTCATGCGCAGCGCCAGCGTCTCCGCCCCGGCGATGCAGAGTTCCTGAGCAGTGCCGAACGGGAAGCCGTCGTTGCCGAGATCGGCGTCGCAGAGCTGGTTCAGCACGGCCCGGGAGTTGGGGCCCATGACGCCGAGCACCCCGTAGAGGTCGGTTACGTCTTTGAGCACCACGTCTTTGCCCCGGGCAGCCCGCCGCAGCCAGGCCCAGTCGCGGGTGGCGGTCCCGGCCGAGGTGACCACCCAATAGGAGTTCTCGCCCCGGCGGGTCACGGTGAGGTCGGCTTCGATGCCACCGCAATCGTTGAGCCATTGGGTGTACACCGCCCGGCCCACCGGCACGTCCACCTCGTTGGCGCACACCCAGTTGAGCAGCGCCATGGCATCGGGGCCATCCACGGTGAACTTGGCGAACGAGGTCTGGTCAAACAGGCCCACTGCGTTGCGTACCGCATCGCATTCGTCCCCGCTGGCCTCGAACCAGTTCTGCGGGCCCCAGCTGTAGCGGTATTCCCGCTCTTGGCCGGGGGCGGCGTACCAGTTGGGGCGTTCCCACCCGCCGACCTCGCCGAATACCGCGCCAGCCGCATCAATGCGCTCGTGCAGCGGCGACCGACGGACATCCCGAGCGGTCTCGTACTGGCGAAACGGCCAGTGCATGGCATAGAGCAGGCCGAGGCTCTCGGGGATGCGGGCGTCCAGATAGGCCGGCTCGCATTGGAAGCCGAACGAGCGCCTGATGTCCACCATCGAGAGGTCCATCGGCGGGTGATCGTCGACGATCCAGTCGGCCAGCACCCAGCCCACGCCGCCAGCCGACTGGATGCCCACCGAGTTGAACCCCGCGGCCACAAAACAGCGGTCCACCTCGGGGGATTCGCCCAGGTAGTACACCCCGTCGGGGGTGAAGGCCTCGGGCCCGTTGAAGAACAGTTGAAGCCCCGCCTCCCCCAGCACTGGCATGCGGTGTATGGCCCGCTCGAAGATCGGCCCGACGTGCTCCCAGTCTTCGGGCAGGGTCTTGAACTGGAGGTCGCGGGGAATGCCTTCGAGGTTCCAAACCTTGCCCCGAGGCTCGAAGAAGCCAGCCATCAACTTGCCGGTCTCCTCTTTGAAGTAGGTGTAGTTCGACGGGTCGCGCACCGTGGGCATGTTGGGGTACGCCCCTTCGACCGGCTCGGTGACGATGTAGAAGTGCTCGCAGGCCTGCACCGGCACGCTCACCCCCGCGGTGGCGGCAAGTTGGCGCGTCCATATCCCGGCGGCCAGCACCACGGTCTCGGCCTCCACCCGGCCGGCCTCGGTGTCCACCCCCACCGCTCGGCCGTCTTCCACCACCACCCCGGTCACCGCCGTGCCCTGGACGATGCGGGCGCCTGCTGCCCGGGCGCCCTTGGCCAGCGCCATGGTGGTGTCCACCGGGGAGGTCACGCCGTCTCGGGGAATGAACAGGGCGCCCACCAAGTCGTCGACATTTAGAAGCGGGCACAACTCCAAGGCCTCGTCGAGTTCGATCTGGCGGATGTCAACTCCCACCGTGCGGGCCATAGACATCCCCCGGAGCAATTCCTCCCACCGCTCTTCGTCGGCGGCCACCGAGATGGACCCCGGAGCGCGATACCCGGTGGCCTGCCCGGTCTCGGCCTCAAGCTCTTCGAAGAGCTGGGCCGAGTAGGTGGCCAGGCGAGTGAGGCTGTGGCTGGACTTGAGCTGGCTTACCAGGCCGGCGGCGTGCCAGGTGGTGCCGCTGGTGAGCTGGCCTTGCTCGATGAGCAGCACGTCGGTGACCCCGCGACGGGTGAGGTGGTACGCGATGGAGCAGCCGACGATCCCGCCTCCGACCACCACCACTTGGGCCCGGTCGCCAAGCTCAGCCATCCCACCCCATTAGGCCGCTCCAGAGATGCAAGGTTGATGAATGCCGTTAATTGCGCCCCCAGAACCACACCTCCAGAGGCACCCGCCTTACAGAATTGCCAGCGGATTCACCGGCGAGCCGGTGCCGTAGCGTAGCACCAGCGGGGCGCACACGTACTGGAATTCCCAGCGCCCCAACTCGGCACAGCGGTTGGCCACCGCCTCGAAATCGGCGTTGTCGATGATGGGCATGCCCATGTACGGCAACAGGATGTGGTGGACGTGCAGCGCGATGCGGATGGGCAACGGGTTGGGGATGCCCTGATCGTCTTGGGGTGCGTCCTGGAAATCCCAGGTCAGGCAGGAGGCCTCCGTCTCATAGAGGAACTCGATGGCCGAGGCATGGACCCCGGCATTGGACCCCATGCCCTGGGAGGTGCCGGTTTTCTCGAAATACACGTCCATGCCGCTGCGGATGCACACCGCGTCGCCAGGGCGGGGCTCGATCCCCTGGGCGGCAGCCACGTCGGCCAGCTCCCAGCCATGGACGGGCTCGCCGGGAGCCACGTAGTCGGTACCCCGGAACCGGGGGACGTCGTAGAGCACTCCCCGGGTGACGATGCCGTCGCGCCAGTAGTCGATGGTGCCGGTGTGCTCGGCGGGCATGGGAGGCTTGGCGAACTCTTTGCCGTTCCAGAACTTGCCCCCGCCGTCCACCGGCAGATGGCACAGAGCGTCGATGTGGGTCTGCACGAACCCGTGGATGAACATGCCGAAATAGTCGGCCATCGCCCCTGAGTCCCCCGCCCCCACAAAGTGATGGGCCGGGTAGGGGTTGGCCGGACCGGCATGAGTGTCGATGGGCCGACTCATCGACACCGCCTCCCCGGTCCGCACCAGCGCGGCCGCCGCTAGTCGGGCCTCTGGCGTGATGTGGTTGAGGGTGCCCAACTCATCGTCGTCCCCCCAACGACCCCAGTTGCAGAACCGCTCCCTATAGGCGGCGTACTCTTCAGCAGTCGGCGGCGTGCGGTCACTCAGTCCCATAAGGCAGTCTCTATCACAATGAACAGAAGCGAGCAGCAAGGCCATGGGAGAGCCAATTGACCGCGAGCTACGACCCGTTCTCTGAGACGGTGGCCACCGATCCATTACCCATCTATCGGGAGTTGCGGGCGGCGGGCGGAGTACACCGGCTGGAGCAGTATCACGGGTGGGCACTGCCCCGTTTCGCCGAGGTGTGGGAGGTGAGCTGCGACCGCGAGTCATTCACCATCGCCGAGGGGCCCGTCTTCCTTCGTGACCAGGTGCTTCAACCGGCCCCGGCTGAGCTAGGGCCGCTGCCCGCAGGGGCGTTTCTCAGCTTCTCTCAGATGGACCCCCCTGCCCACACCCAGGTCCGCAAGATTCTCTATCCCCCGCTGCGCCCGAGGCCGGTGGCCGAGCTGGAGGCTGAGTTGCGCCGGGTGGCTGCCACCTGCGTGGACGCCGCTCTGGACCGGGGTCGGCTGGACGTGGTGACCGAACTGGCCTCGCCGGTATCGGTGGCCGGAACCTCCCTGGTGCTGGGTTTTCCCTTTGCCGACGGGGAGAAGCTGGTGGAGTACGCCAACCAGACCATGCGCTACGACGACCGCGCTCCTGCGGCCCGGGCCAAGATTCACGAATACCTGTGCGGCTTCGTGGCCGAACAGCGGGCGGGAGACTGCCCTGAGTACATCGAGTCTCTGCTAGGAGTGGACTTGCTGGGCCATCCCTTCGACGACCAAGACGCGGCCATTCAACTGTCCACCTTGTTCACCGGCGGGGTGGAGACCACTCCCAAAGTGATGGGCGGCGGGTTCATCCATTTGGCGGCCGACGATGACCAGCGGACTGCGCTGGCCCGTGACCCGTCGCTCAGCGGGGGCGCGTTCGAGGAGATGCTGCGCCTAGAGGTGCCCATTCAGCACTTGGGGCGCACTGTGTGCCAGCCCACCGTGATCGGCGGCCAAGAGATGGCCCCCGGCGACCGGGTATTTCTGCTGTACCAGTCGGCCAACCGAGACGAGCAGGAGTTCGGCCCCGACTCAGAATCGTTCGATATCCATCGGCGCCCGCCCCGCCAACTCGGCTTCGGCCATGGCCTGCACTACTGCATAGGCGCCCATCTGGCCCGTCTTGAAGGCCGGGTGATCATCGAGGAGGCCTTGGCCCGTATCCCCGACTTCGAGGTGCCCGCTGCCGAGGTGGTCCGCCTGCCGGGCTCGTTCCAGCAGGGCTACGCCTCGGTGCCGATCGTCTTCTGACTTTCGACTAGGACAGGGCTACCGGCAAGCGGGCCAGCCCGCGCAATGTGAGCCGGTCCTTCCAGGGGGGATCATCCTCCAACGGAGTCCAGGTTTCGAAGCGGTCCAACAGACCGGCCAGCACTACCTGGCCTTCGAGACGGGCCAGTGAAGCACCCAGGCAGTAGTGGATGCCTGACCCGAACGACAGCAGAGGTGTCTCTTGGCGGCCGATATCGAACCGGTCGGGATCGTCGATCACGTCGGGGTCGCGGTTGGCCGCCCCCAGAAGCATCAACACCATGCTGCCCCGAGCGATGTCGTGCCCGCCGATCTCCACGTCTTCAAAGGTGTACCGGGCGTCCACCTGCACGGGAGGCTGATAGCGAAGCACCTCGTCCACCGCGCCAGGCACCAGCGAGCGGTCGGCTCGCAGCCGGGCCAACTCCTCGGGATGCCGGATGAGCGTGTGGACCATGTTGCCGATCAGGTTGGTGGTGGTTTCGAAACCCGCGGCATAGATCAGCGACAACGTAAGCCCGATCTCTCGCTGGGTGAGCCGGTCCTCCCCGTCGCTGGCCGCGATCAGCGCCGAGAGCAGGTCGTCACGGGGCTCGGCTCGCCGCTGGTCGATCAGCTCATCGAAGTAGGCCGCCACCTTGACCCCGGAGGCCTCGGCTCGCTCCCGGCCTTCCTGGCTTTGGTTCGGCTCGAGGGTGCCGGCCAAATCGGACACCAATGGTCGCAGCCAATCGCGGTCAGACCGGGGAACCCCCACCAGCTCGCTGATGACATTGGCCGGCAGGGGGAAGGCCAGTTCTTCAATCAGGTCTCCCCCGCCGGAAGAAGCCAGCGAATCCAACTGCTCGCCGGTCATCTCCTCCACCGCTGACCGCAGACCTTCTACCCGTCGGGGGGTGAAGGCCCGGCTCACCAGCGAACGCAGGCGAGTGTGATCGGGAGGGTTCAAGAACAAGAAGGTTCGTTCTTCGTTGGGAGTTCGCACTCTCTCCGCAGTGAGCGTCGGAACCTCGTCGCCCGGCTCGGCGTTGCCCATCCGGGGATCCCGAAGTGCCTTCCGGCAGTCCTCGTATCGGATGAGCACCCAGTAGTCAGCGAAGCTGAGCTTGTGAACCGGCGCCGTCTCCCGCAGCTCCCTCAGCAAGGGATAGGGGTTGGCGTACACCTCCGGATCGGTAACGATCCGAATGATCAGCTCGTCGCTCATGGGCGGGGACTGTGGACCCGACCGAAGGTGTAGCCGTCGGGCCAGCCCCGCCGGGCGAGGTTGGCCTCTTGTCGGGCGATGACCGCAGGGATGTCGGCCGGCTGCCAGCCCTCCACCAGAGACTTGCCCATCAGATCGCGCACCGGCCGGTTGAGTTCCACCAGCAGTTGCAAGCTGAAGGCGATGCGACCGGTTAGCACGTCGGGATCGCCAGTGAGCAGCGCCACGGCGGCTTCGGCCATCGTCTCCAGGGGCTCGAACATCTCCTCGTCTATCCAGCCGCCCTCCACCAACACCGGGGTGGCAATTGCGGCTTGGGGGGTGAGAGCGTTCACCGATACCCCTTGCCCCTCGCACTCGCTGGCCGCCGATACGGTCAGCTTGTTCAAAGCCGCTTTCGGCGCCCCATATACGAATCCGGCCTTTGAGGGCTTACTCGACGGGAACGGCGGTCCGGGGGGCAACTCAGCGGAGAAGGTGGTGAGGTTCAGAATTGCGCCGCTCCCCCGCTCCCGCATCCCGATGACCACCGACGACATCAGCTCCCACGGCGCCCACAGGTTGACCTGCAAGCTCCGCTCAAGCTGCTTTGGTGTGACCTCCTCAAACGGGTAATACCCACCGAAGGCGGCATTGTTCACCAGGATGTCGACCGGCCCGAATGCCTCTTCTGTCCTGGGCACCAGCTCGGTGCGGGCCCCGGACGGGTCGCTGAGGTCGGATGGAATCACCAGGCACTCCCCGCCGAACGCCTCAATGCGCTCCTTGGTGGCAGCCAAACCCTGCTCGTCGCGTGCGGTGATGGCCACTCGGGCGCCCTCCGCAGCTAAACGCACCGCTATCGCGGTACCCGTTCCCCCCTTGCTGGCCCCGGTGACCAGCGCAACTTTGCCCTCGCAGACCTTTTCAGCCATGGCAATCACCAGTACCTCTCATTCGGAAAGCCCCCGGTCGTCCAGAGCGAAGGATCACGTTGGAGCATAAGCCAACCAGCAAGCCGGACGGCTAGCGGCTGCTGGTGGTCAATCAGCGTGATCTCTTGGGTCATAGCGGTGCAGCGGCAAGCGGGCAATTGCTGCACGCCGCTCTTCGAGACCGGCCCCGATGAGGCCGAGGGCCTGAGCCTGCACCATCACGTTGCCGTGGGCGGTGGCCTCCACCGGACCGGCAAGAACCGCGTGACCACTGAGATCAGCAGTGCGCTGGCATAGCAGGGAGTTCTGAGACCCACCGCCCACGATGTGGACCTGCTCGACGTGGTGACCGGCCAGATCTGAAGCTTGGGCGATGGTTCGGTCGTAAGCCAATGCCAGCGACTCGATGATGCAGCGAACGAATTGGGCCGGCGACGATGGTGCAGGATCGCCCTTGGCCGCCACGGCGGTAGCGATGCGGTCGGGCATGTCCCCCGGGGCAATGAACCCAGGGTCGTCGACGTCGATCGGCGGGACGTCGACAGAAAGCGCGGCGGCTTCAGCCAATAGGGCGGCGAGGTCGAGCCGCATCCCCTGCTCCTCCCATGAGCGCAGGCACTCCTGGAGCAGCCAAAGCCCGCCCACGTTGCGCAGGAATCGGGTGGAGCCGTCTACCCCGGCCTCGTTGGTGAAATTCGCTTCTTGCGCTAGCCGGGTCACCACCGGAGCGTCCAACTCGAGGCCCACCAGCGACCACGTGCCGCTGCTGATGTACGCGAATTCGGGAGAAGTGGCCGGAACCGCGGCGACCGCCGAGGCGGTGTCGTGGGAACCCACCGTGGTCACCACCGTTGTCTCACTCAGGCCGAGTTCACCACAGATGCGGGATTGCACCGCGCCGCGACTTTCACCGGGCGACTCAAGCGCGGGGAAGAGATCGGGAGAGAGGCCGAGCCGCAACAGCAGCGCCGACGACCATGTGCCAGTGGTGACGTCCACCAGCCCGGTGGTGGAGGCATTGATGCGCTCGGTGCGGAGCTGGCCGGTGAGCCAATAGGCAAAGAGGTCTGGAAGCAGTACGACTCTGGCGACGCGATCCCACTGCGGACCTCGCTGCTCGACGGCCAACTGGTAAAGGGTGGTGAAGGGCAGGAACTGCAAGCCGTTCAACCGATACAGCTCGTCGAAACCCACAACGGCGTGGACTTGGTCGGCGATGCTCTCGGTGCGGCTATCGCGATGCGACACCGGATCGGCCAGCAGATCGCCTTCGGAGTCCAAAAGGGCATAGTCGACACCCCAGGTGTCGATGCCGATCGACTCCACCTGGGGGTAACGCTGAGCGAGGATCTTGAGTCCCCGGCAAATCTCAGTCCACAGCATTCTGACGTCCCAGCGCAGATGACCGTCGCGCTCGACAGCACCGTTGGCGAATCGGTGGATCAGATCAAGCTGAATGGCCTGCCCTTGGATGACGCCAGCCATGATCCGGCCGCTTGATGCCCCAAGGTCAACCGCGGCCACTACCCGGGGGCTCACCGCCCCTACCGCAGGAACGCCGCGGGCAACCCGGCGTCCACCGGGACAATCAGTCCTGTGGTGCGGGAGAACTCCCCAGATGCCAGGGCAGCAACCGCATTGGCCACGTGCTCAGGCAGTACTTCGCGCCGAAGCAGGGTCCGCTTGGCATAGAAGGCGCCCAGCTCTTCTTCGGGCACTCCGTACACCGCAGCCCGCTGGGCCCCCCACCCGTCGGCAAAGATGCCGCTGCCCTGCACCACCCCGTCGGGGTTCACCCCGTTGACCCTTATCTGATGGGAGCCGAGCTCGGCCGCCAGCAGGCGTACTTGGTGGGCCTGGTTGGCCTTGGCCGCGCCGTACGCCGCATTGTCGGGCCCGGCAGAAACGCTGTTCTTCGACACCACATACACAATGTCGCCGCCCAGCCCCTGGGGGATCATGGCCTCGGCCGCGGCTCGGGCCACCAAGAAGCTGCCCTTGGCCATAACGTCGTGTTGGCGGTCCCAATCAGCTTCTGTGGTCTCCAGCAATGGCTTGGATATTGAAAGGCCGGCGTTGTTGACCACCAGGTCAATGCCGCCGAAGGCGAGAAGAGTCGCCTCCACCGCCTCGCTGACTTGTCCGCTGTCGCTCACGTCCACGCCGATGCCGATCGCGGTGTCTGTGCCACCCAGCTCTGCGGCCACCTCTCCAGCCTTGTCTGCATCGAGGTCGGCCACCACCACGCACGCCCCGTCGGCGACCAGTCGGGCGGCAATGGCCTTCCCGATACCGCTGGCGGCGCCAGTGACCAAGGCGATCCGACCGGAATGTCGTTTCGGCACAGGCAGGCGGCGCAGCTTGGCCTCCTCCAACGCCCAGTATTCGATCCGGAACTTCTCCCGCTCCGAAATGGGAGCGTAGACCGACAGTGCCTCGGCGCCCCGCATGACGTTGATGGCGTTCACATAGAACTCGCCAGCCACTCGAGCGGTTTGCTTGTCTGTGCCGTAGGAGAACATCCCCACCCCCGGCACGAGGATGATGGCCGGATCGGCCCCCCGCATCGGCGGTGAGGAGTCGTCGGCATGGCGCTGGTAGTAGGACCGGTAATCCTCCCGGTAGCGCTCATGCAGTTCAGCGAGGCGCTTGAGCACTCGGTCCAACGGTGAGGATGACGGAAGGTCCAGTACCAGCGGCTTGACCTTGGTCCGCAAGAAGTGATCGGGACACGACGTACCCAACTCGGCCAGCGCTTCCATTTTCTCGCCGGCTAAGAACTCCAGCACCGCGTCGCTATCGGTGAAGTGCCCGACCATCGCCTCATCGCGCGACGCCACCGACCGCAAGTGCGGCGCAAGGGCGGAAGCCCGGGCTCGCCGCTCACGGGGTGGAAGCGGCTCGCGCCCGGTTACCGCGTCCCCGAACGGCCGCTCTGATCCGTGGGCGTCGATGTGGTTCTGCGCCGTGTCGATTATCCACCGCGAATTGGCCTCGGCCTCAGCGCTGGTAGACCCCCACGCGGTGATGCCGTGCCCTCCGAGGATCACCCCCACCGCCTGGGGATTAGATCGGTACACCTCGGCGATGTCCAGGCCCAGCTGGAAGCCGGGACGCCGCCAGGGAATCCAGATCACTTGATCGCCGAAAATTGCCTTGGTGAGCTGTTCCCCATCTGCGGCCGCGGCGATGGCGATGCCGCTGTCGGGATGCAGATGGTCGACGTGGGCGGCACCCACCAGGGCGTGCATGGCGGTGTCGATCGATGGCGCTGCCCTGCCTGGACCGTGGCAGCAATAGTCGAAAGCGGCCACCATTTCGTCTTCCCGTTCAGGGCCGGGGTATTTGTCTACCAGGGCCCGCAGCCGATCGAGCCGGAGCACGGCCAAGCCCGCCTCGGTCAACGTTCCAAGGTCACCGCCCGACCCCTTCACCCACAGCAGCTCAACGCCTTGGCCGGACACGGGATCCAGTTCGATTCCCTTCGCCGACGTGTTTCCGCCCGCGTAGTTGGTGTTGCGGGGATCGGCACCCAGTCGATGGGAACGGGCCAACAGCTCGGCCACCGCCTCGTGCATTAGGCCCCCCACCCTGCCTGGGTGCCGCCGACGCGCTCGACCACAATACGATCGGCGTAGCCGCTGCACCGGTAGGCGGCCACCGGGTCGGACGGCAACCCCCGTGAACTGCGCCACTCGGCCAAGTCGGGCCGCACGTCGGTGTAGAAGGCGTCCATCATCACCGCACTGGCCCCCAGCACATCACCTTCTAGTTCGGCGGCGGCCAGAGCACTGCGGTCTACCAGCAGCGCTCGAGCTGTCATCTCCTGCACATTGAGCACCGAGCGGATCTGAGCGGGAATCTTCTCCTCGATGTTGTGGCACTGGTCCAGCATGAAGCAGATCTGGCTCCCCTCATCCAGGCCGCCGCCCCGGACCACCTCGTACATAATCCGGAACAGTTGAAAGGGGTCGGCTGCTCCCACCATCAAGTCGTCGTCGGCGTAGAACCGGGAATTGAAGTCGAAGGCCCCGAGCCGCCCTAGCCGCAGGAGTTGGGTCACGATGAACTCGATGTTGGTGCCGGGCGCGTGGTGGCCGGTGTCCAGGCACACCACCGCCCGATCACCCAGTGCTGCGCAATGGACATAGGCGGTGCCCCAGTCAGGGACGTCGGTGGCGTAGAAGGCGGGTTCGAAGAACTTGTACTCCAGCACTAGCCGCTGGTGAGGCCCCAGGCGGGCATACACCTGGGCCAGAGAGTCGGCCAGACGTTCCTGGCGGTCGCGCAAATCAGCCTGGCCAGGGTAATTGGTGCCATCGGGCAGCCAAATCTTGAGATCGCGGCTACCGGTTGCGTCCATGATGTCGACACAGCGACGCATGTGGGCGATGGCTTTGGCCCGCACACTCTGGTCGTGGTGGCACAGGCTGCCCAGTTTGTAGTCGTCGTCTTGGAAGGTGTTGGTGTTGATGGTGCCGATTCGCACGCCGAGGCTCTCGGCAAATGTCCGCAGCCGTTCGAAATCGTCGACCTCGTCCCAAGGGATGTGCAGCGCTATCGACGGGGCCAGACCGGTATGGCGGTGAACCTCGGCGGCGTCGGCGACCTTCTCGTAGGGGTCGCGGGGTACGCCGGGTTGGGCAAACACCTTGAACCGGGTACCTGAGTTTCCGTAGGCCCATGAGGGAACCTCGATGGCAAGCCGTTCCAGCGATCCTTCGATATCTGCGAATGTCGGCATCATCTCCTCCTAACGGGGCACAGCCGCAGGCACATTGGCGGTCACAGCACGGGCACGATTTCTCGATAGGGCGCCAACCGCTCGTCGTGCGGGTCGAGGTCGGTGATCAGAACGCTTATGCGGTCGAATGACAATCCGCGTGCCGGCGCGTGCTGGCCCAGTTTCGTGTGATCGACGGCCACCACCACCTCGGCGCTGACCCCAGCCATGGCCAGCTTGACATCGGCTTCTTCCAAGGCGGGCTCAGATGTCCCCAATTCGGGGTCTATGCCGGCGGCAGACATAAACAAGCGCCGCAACAAGAGATCTCCAGTGCTTCGTGTAGCCAGCGGACCCACCAGGCTTCCCGTTCGGTGGTCAAGCTGGCCACCGGTCAACAGTGGAGTGACCCCAGGTTTGTTTTGCAACGCGGCGAAGCACTCCGGGCCGTTGGTGAGCACCGTTAGGTCGCGAGCGTTTCGGATCGACCCAGCCAGCCGTTGAAGAGTGGTGGACGCGTCAATGCCGATGGCACCGCCGTCGCCCACCAGGTCGAGCAGTTTGGCCACGATGCGCTCCTTGGCTTTCGCCTGGCGGCCGAACCGGGCGGCAAAGGGCTGAGGCCCTAGTGCGGTAGCCCCACCACGCACCCGCTGAACCATCCCCTCTTCGGCCAGCACATCGAGATCGCGCCGGATAGTCATCTCGCTCACGCCGAACGACTGGGCCAACTCGGCAACCTTCACCCGGCCATCATTTTCGATCCGGGATCGAATCACTCGGAGCCGCTCGATTGCCTCAACGGTCATGGCACCTCCCCTGCCTCTGTGAGATCGGATGCTGGAAGGTCGGCCACTTTGCAACGGTAGTGAGAAGTGCCGGGTTCAGCCGTCGCCGTACTGCCATCGGGCAGATCGATCTCTGCCAAGGTGCCCGGAGGCACGGTAACGGTCAAATCGAATCGACGTCCTTCATGACGCCATGCCGACTCGATGCGACCGTAGGGCGAATCGTGTACGGCTTCGGCCCAGTGAAGGCCCCCTCCGGGCCGGGGAGCAACCCGGAACCGGCGGTAGGCAGGCTCGTCGTCCAGGAGCTGGATGCCCGCTACGTAGCCGTGCAGGAAGGACACCACGGCACCCTTGCTGAAATGGTTCAGGGAGGCCTTGGGAGTGCCGTCGCCGCCGATGCCGTCCCAGTCCTCCCATACAGTGGTGGCGCCCCGCTCCACCATGGCCAGCCACGAGGGCGGTGTGTCCCGGTGCAATAGTTCGTAGGCCACATCGAGATAGCCGGAATCGGCCAGCGCGGGCAACAGCAGCGGCGTGGCCAGAAAACCGGTACCCAGGTGGGTGTCGGCTTCGCGCACTAGCTGCACCAGCCGGCTGGCGGTCTGGTCACGCAGCTCGTCGGGCACCAGGCCGAAGGCGAGCGCCCGCACATGATTGGCCTGGGTATCGGGCCAGATCGACCCGTCAGAGGCGATGAACTCCGTTCGCCACGCGTCAAGCGCGTTGGCCGACAGTAATTCGAGCCGCTCGGCTTCGCCATCATGGCCAATGAGCCGGCCAACTCGGGCTGCGATTGCCGATGACAGGTGGAGGTAGGCCGTGCCGATCTCCCCTTTGTGGCGGCCGAATCGCTCCTCGTGGGAAATGTCCTCGTCGCCCGGCTCCAGCCATTCCCCCCAGTGAAAGCCACCGTCCCAAATGAACTCTTCATGGGGCGCGGGAGATTCTGAGCGGGCCTCTCCCCAAATGGGACTCTGAGTTCGTGCCGCGTTGGCGGCGTAGTCAACCCAGGCCACCATGGCAGGCCAGCACTCGGCCAGCGCATCTCGGTCGCCATAGGCCCTCCAGAGCTCCCAGGGAACGATGGTGATGGCATCACCCCATCCCGAGGAACCCTGCATGAACAGCCACATCGGCGACTGTTCGGCCAGCCCCTTGGGACGGACCGGATCGGGGGCATAGTTGGTGATGCACCCGTCGGGCCGGGCGTCGGCAATCAGGTCTCTTAGCCATTTCCGCGAGAATCCGGACACGTCGAAGAGGAAGGTGGCGGCCGGCATGAACAGCTGGTAGTCCCCCGTCCAGCCGGCTCGCTCCCGCTGGGGGCAGTCGGTGGGCACCTCGCAGGCGTTGCCCCGGAAACTCCACACGGTGATGTCGTGAAATCGGTTGATGCGCTCATCACTGCACCTGAACCAGCCGGTTCGACGGAGATCTGTGTGAACCATCACCCCGGTGACATCATCAGGAGTGAGCCGGCCCTTATGTCCTTCTACCCTCACATATTGGAACCCGTGGGTGGTATGGCGGGGTTCGAAGGTCTCGCCGGGGATACCCCCGGCAATGACTTTGTCCACCTGCCCAAGGGGAAAGGGCTCTCGGGTCGTGTAGTCAAATGGCGCCAAGTGATCCATGGTGACGTCGCCCGTCTCGTCGAGCGCTTCACCGTGGGTAAGGGTGAGCTCAGTTCCCCGTTCACCGAGATTCGACATTCGCACCCAGCCGTTTATGTTCTGACCCAAGTCCACCACTTGGCGATCGGGGGCCGGGCGGGTAACGGCAACCGGACGGATGTCTTCGATCTTCCGAGTGGGCGGGGCCGGTGATGAAGTCAGCCGTTCGAAGCCGTGTTCGCCAACCACCACCGGCCTCCACACAGCCGGCTCTCTAGTTCGGTCCTCGACTTGGCCGGCCATAAGGTCGGCGGCGATCACAGGGCTAGCTGCCCACTCCCAATGGGAACCGGTGGCGATGGTCTGGTCGCCCACCAGCAACTGACCGAGAAAGGCCACGGTGTCGCCATAGCAATCGGCCACCTGGGCAAATCCGGTGCGCCCCCGGAACCAGCCATCGCTGAGGACTACCTCCCAGGTGTTGTCGCCCTCCCGGAGCAATGAAGATGCGTCGTAGGTCTGCACGTGAAGGTTGGCGTGATAGCTGGTGAATCCGGGCGCCAACTCGACATCCCCCAGCCTGTCGCCGTTGAGGAACACTTCGTAGATGCCGTGCGCGGTGGCGTAGAGGCGGGCCTTGGCTACCTGATCGAGGTTGAACTGACAGCGCAGCACATAAGCGGGACGAGACCCGCTGGGCGCGACCTCAGTCTCACGGGGCTCGATCCACTGGGCTTTCCAGTCATCGGCATGGAGCAGACCAACCTCAATCCTGTTTGGCGCCGACCAGTCGCTTTCGCCCAAGTCGGTCCACACCTTCACCCGCCATGTGACGATCTGGCGAGACACCAGCGGCTGGTCAGGCCAGGGAACCAGCACCGAATCTGCGGAATCCACTCGCGCAATCGCTCTACCGTCGAATTCGAGTTGGTATGCGTGCTGTTCAGAAGCCCCTGACGGCAACCACCATGACAACCGGGGTGCGGTCTCAGTGATCCCCATCGGCTGTTCTAGATGCTCAACCCGCAAACGCCCGGGCCGCCCACCGTCGAGGCCGCGTTCCAATTCGGCGCTCACGTCTCCCCTTTCAATTCCCTATGTGCAACGATGTTCGATCATACGTCAACGCAAATGGCCCGAGCACCAGTGACCCGTCCGAATGTCCTGCTGATCCACAGCGACCAGCACCGATTCGACTGCCTCGGCGTGAACGGGCATCCGCTGGTTCAAACCCCCAATCTCGACCGGCTGGCCGCTGAGGGGGCGAACTTCACTCACGCATTCACCCCTAACCCGCTTTGCACCCCGGCCCGCAACTCGTTGCTGTTCGGACAGTGGTCTTTCCAGCACGGCGTGCTGGCCAATCCCGAAACCGAGTTCCGCCGAGGCCCTCAACCCGATGCGAGGTCGTTCAGCTCGCTCTTGGCCGAAGCCGGGTGGGATCTGGGCTACGTGGGCAAGTGGCACGTTTCGCGTGAGAGCACTCCCCTGGACACCCAATTCGGCTTTCGCTCCTATGTCTCCGAGGACGAATACCACGCCTGGCGAAGCGAGCAGAATCTGCCTGATCAGGCCTTCATTCCCGACCAGCTTCGGGACGACCCAAACACAACCGCTTCGAAGGTGTTCCTCGCCATATTCCAGGGCAGGACCGACGCCGGCATCACGGCCCAGCAGTCCCGGCTGGCCTGGGGGGCCGATCAGGTGATCGATTTCATCGAGCACGCCCACAGTCCGTTCTTCGTCCGCTGGGATCCCTCTGAGCCTCACTTGCCCAACGTGGTCCCCGAGCCCTATGCGTCGATGTACTCGCCAGCACAGATCGAACCGTGGCCCAGCTTCGGCGACCCCCTCGAGGCCAAGCCCTACGCCCAGGCCCAGCAACGGCGCACCTGGAACGTGGAGTCGTGGACCTGGGATGACTGGGCCCCTGTGGTGGGCCGCTACCTCGGCGATATCTCGCTTCTGGATGCCCAAGTGGGGCGGCTGTTGGATGCGCTCGATCAGGCGGAGCTAGCCGACGACACGCTGGTGGTGTACACCACCGACCACGGCGACATGTGCGGGTCGCACGGCATGTGGGACAAGCACTTCGTGATGTACGACGACGTGGTGCGGGTGCCTCTCATCATGCGCTGGCCGGGCCGCATCCCAGCGGGCACCGTCTTTGATGCCTTCGTCAGCCATGCCATCGACTTGGCCTTCACCTTCTGCTCAGCCGCTGGTGTGGACCCCCCCGACGCCTTCGCGGGCGCCGATCTGCTTGATCTGTTCGGCAATCCGGAATCGTGGCCGGAGCGCCCTGACATCTTGTCGGCCTACCACGGGAACCAGTTCGGGCTCTACAGCCAGCGCATGGTGCGCGATCGGCGCTGGAAGTACGTGTGGAACCTCACGGCCGAAGACGAACTTTACGATATGGCCGCTGACCCTGCGGAGGTAACCAATCGGGCCACCGATCCCGAGTGCGCTGCCGAGATCCAACGCCTGCGCCAGCGCCTGCTCGCTTGGCTGAACGCCACCCAAGACCCCCTCGCGACTTGGGCAGGCAATGTCCAGCTCGGAGAAGGCCTCAAAACATGACCGACTTCAATGCCATGACGCCCTTGGGAAAACTCCTCGGTAACCCCGAGGCTGCCGAGGTGGTCTATGCCGCTCTGCCCGAGATGAGGGACTCGGTCGATCTCGAGCTCGTTCAAGGGTTGCCGCTGAAGTTCCTGGCCCTGCACACCGGCCTCGACGAGGCGTGGCTGGACGACATCGTGGCCCAATTGAGCGGCATAGGAGACCCCAAACCGCCAGAACCGCCCATCGTGCCGCCAGCCCAATTCGAATCCGGCGAAGCTGCCCCGGCATCGGCACCTTGTCGCTTCGAATCGGTCGCGCCCCGTTGGGGAGTGTTCGAGGTCACTTTGGACGGCCCGGCCCATAACAACCCCTTCACCGACGTCGTGCTTCGCGCCAATTTCACCCTGGGCCATCGCACGGTGAGCGTTTCCGGCTTCTACGACGGCGACGGCAGCTACCAAATCCGCTTCATGCCCGACGCCGAGGGCCCCTGGAGATTCCAGACCTACAGCAATGCCCGTTCGATGGACGGGATCGAGGGATCGTTCTCCTGCACCCCGCCGGGACCGGGCCAACACGGGCCGGTGCAAGTAGCGGGCACCCACCACTTCGCCTACGCCGACGGAACGCCCTATCGCCCAGTAGGGACAACGTGCTACGCCTGGATCCACCAGACCGAGCAGCTCCAACGCCAGACCCTGGAAACACTGGCCGCGTCGCCCTTCAACAAGGTGAGGATGTGCATTTTTCCCAAGTCGTTCGTCTACAACAACAATGAGCCCGAACTCTTCGCCTTCCCCCGCCTCGACGACGGCGGTTTCGACACCACACGCTTCAACCCCGAGTTCTTCCGTCGTCTGGAACAGCGGGTGACCGAGCTGGGTGAGATGGGCATCGAGGCCGACCTCATCTTGTTCCACCCCTACGACCGATGGGGATTCGCCGAGCTGTCGGCGGCGGCCGACGACCGGTACCTGCGCTACATCGTTTCCCGCCTCAGTGCCCACGCCAATGTGTGGTGGTCGCTGGCCAACGAATACGACCTGTTGTGGGACAAAGACGAGGCCGACTGGGAGCGATTCGGCACCCTCATCCGCCAGCAAGACCCCCATGGTCACCTGATCGGGGTGCACGACTGCGTCGAGTTCTACGACCACACCAGGCCTTGGGTCACACATTGCAGCATTCAGCGCACCGACGACTATCGCACCGCGGAGAACACCACCCAGTGGCGTGAGAAATGGCAAAAGCCGGTGGTGGTCGATGAGTGCTGCTACGAGGGCGACATCGAGATGACCTGGGGCAACATCTCTGGCGAAGAGTTGACGCGGCGATTTTGGGAGGCGACGGTGCGCGGCGGATATGCGACCCACGGCGAGACGCTCCTCGACCCCAGCGAGAACCTGTGGTGGTCGCACGGTGGTGAGCTACGGGGCCAAAGCCCGGCCCGCATCGCGTTCCTTCGCTCCATCCTCGAAGAGGGACCCGATGCCCTTGAACCAATCCGGGGCATCGGCAATCGCGGGAGCTATTCCGCCGCTGGCGTACCGGGTGAGTACTACCTCGTCTACCTAGGGATCTTCCGACCCCGCATGTTGAGCTTCGACCTGCCCCCCGAGGAGTCCTACTGCTACGAGGTGATCGACACCTGGAATATGACGATCGACAACGCCGGTACCCACCGGGGCCCGTGCCGAATCGACCTGCCCGGCCGTCCAGCCATGGCTATACGCATCAGCCGAGACGATTCGCCGGACGGACAGGAGCAATAGTGCGGATCGGCCTTACCGGAGGCGCGACCACCATGGACAAAATGGTGGAACAGGCCATCCAAGCCGAGGCCGACGGATTCTCGGCACTGTGGTACGCCTCTGCGGTTGCCGGTGACCCGCTCGCGGTCATCGCTGTGGCGGGGCGGGCGACAACTCGCATAGAGCTGGGCACCGCCGTGCTCCAGACTTACCCCTGCCATCCCCTGCTTCAAGCCCAGCGGGCCGCCTCGGTGACCAAGGCGATGGGTCGGGCCGGGTTTACCCTTGGAATCGGCCCATCCCACGATTCCATCGTGCGCGACGTGTACGGCCTCACCTACGACCACCCCGGAGCCGACACCGAGGAGTATGTCGGCATCCTCACCGCCCTGCTGCGGGGCGAGACCGTGGTGCGCCGCGGGAAGCACTGGTCGGTGAACAGCACCAACCGGGCCGTCCCGCCAGATCACTCGATCCCAGTACTGCTGGCCGCGCTGGGACCCCGGCTGCTTCGGGTGGCCGGCGAAGAAGCCGACGGAACGATCCTGTGGCTGGCCACCGCCCCGGTCATCGAGTCCCACGTGGTGCCGCGCATCACCGCCGCCGCAGCTGCTGCCGGCCGGCCTGCGCCCCGCATCATCGCCGGTTTGCCGGTTGCGGTTCACGACGATCCGGAGGAGGCCCGGGCCGCCCAGGCCGGAGCAGCCGCCCTCTACGCCCAGCGTCCCAACTATCAGAGGATGGTGGAGTTGGCAGGAGCCTCGTCGGCGGCCGAGGTCGCCATTGTGGGCGATGAGGCATCGGTGGCTGCCCAGCTTCAAGGATTGCTGGATGCCGGGGCCACGGAGGTCCATGCCGCCATCTTTCCAGTGGGCCAAGACCGAGAGGCCCGCCGGGCATCGATGCGCCGCACCCGAGAACTGCTGGCCTCTCTAGCTGAAAGGAGCACGCCATGACCGAAGACGAACTCAAGGAGTTGCGCCAAGATGTCCGGCACATAAAGGACAGACTGGACATCCTCGATTGTGTGATGAACCAATCCCGGGGCCACGATCGACACGATCTGGAGTTGATGGCCGATACCTACCACCACGATGCCGTCGACGAGCACGGACCGGTCACCAAAGCGGGGCCGGAGTACGGCGACTACGCCAACGAAGTGCACTCGGCAGTGTTCGTCGACCACTTGCACAACATCACCACCCACACTTGTGAGATCGACGGCGATACCGCCCATGCCGAGAGCTACGTGATCGGTGCTATGCGGCTGGGCGACGGGCGTACCGTTACCCTGATCGGCGGGCGCTACCTGGATCTGCTGGAGCGGCGCGACGGTCAATGGAAGATCGCCCTTCGCCGCTGCACCATCGAGTGGACCATGAATGGCGACACCTCGATGATCGAATCGGGAGCGTTCGCCGGTTTCATCAAGGGCACCTGGGACCGCACCGACCCGTCCTATGCCCGTCCGCTCGAAACCGACTCCCCGGCTGAGAGGTGGTGAGTACGAGCTTGCCAGCCCCTGCCCGACCATGCCAGAACTGAAATCCCCAGGCAGCCAGGAGGGAAGTCACCGATGACCGAGCAGATGCCCCACGAGCTGGCCAAGCTTCTCGACTCGTGGGCCTCGGCGCCTGGAACCCATCCCCTTTTGGGGGACTGGCGCCGTGTCGGTTATCGCCGGGGCGCAGCACTGCCCTCTGACCTGGGCCCTGAGACCCCCGCTGGCGATCTCGGCATCGTGCCCGATGTCGATCGCGAGCAAAGTGGGGTGATCCAACAGGCTCTCGACGACATTGGAGCCAACGGCGGTGGGGTGCTCCGCCTCGACGCAGGTCGCTATGTGCTCGACAACCCGGTATTCATGCGCCATTCCCATCTGGTCCTGGCCGGTGCGGGACGGAACCAGACCACGCTTCATTTCCCGCGGCCCCTGGCAGAGTCGATCCGACCGACCTACGACTGGTCGTGGACCGGCGGCCAAGTTTATTTCGCGCATCCTGGACGATTGGCTACGACCGCCACCCGATCCCACCTGAGCGATCCCACCGGAGAGAGGTGGTTGACAGGCGACACGCTGGCCACCGTGGCCCCCACACCTCGGGGCGCCGTGGTCCTCATGGTGGATGATTCCAGCATGCTCACCGCTGGGGAGATGGTGCTGCTCGAAGTACGCGATACCCCCGCGCCGGTGAACCGCCTCTTGAGAGAGATGGCCGGCAATGTGCCCGGTTCGGCTGCGTTTCCCTGGGCCGAGACCAACCTCGACGGGGCAGTCTGGACGCTTCCGGTGAAAGTGACAAACGTGCCCACGCCGCGCACAGTTGAAATCGAACAGGCCCTGCGAATCACGCTGCACCCCGAGACGACGGCCCTGCTGCGGTCTCTTGGCCCCACGGTGCACGACAGTGGGGTTGAAGGGCTCACCATAGAGAACAGGCTCATCCCCCAGACGATCCACAACACCAACCCTGGCTCCAACGGAGTCTGCTTCCAAGCCGTGTACGACTGCTGGGCTCGAGACGTCGCCGTCGTCAATGCCGATGTCGCCTTTTCCATGACTTCAGCCAAATCGTGCACCCTGCAAGACATCTCGTACCGGGGAAGAGCACTGCATCACTTCACGATCAGCCGGGGCTGCACCCACGACTGCCTCATCGAGGACTTCGAACTAGCCGAGTTCGAAGTACCGGTGGCCGAAGGTGCCTATTTCCACGGGATATGTGTGGAGACCTTGTCGAGCGGCAACGTGTGGAGACGGGGAAATCTGCACACCGGAACCTTCGACACCCACCGCGGGCTGCCCTTCGAGAACCTCCGCACCGCTATCACCGTGGTGAATAACGACGGCGTGCCAGGAGGAGCCTTCGATGCCGGTCCCCAGTTCGGAGCTCGCTCAGTGCACTGGGGCATCAAGGTCGCCACCGACAACCCAATGTGCATGGAGATAACCGACGTCGCCCCCCGCTCGCTCACCGCCGGGATTACCGGACTCTCCGAACCGGGGTCGATGCTCCGGCGGGTGCCCTCCAACTCCCACTTCGAGGGAGAATTAGAGTCGGAGCGCATGGCCTTCGGCGTCGACCTGGGCGAATACACCGACCTGCTCGACCTTCAGCGCCAAATCCTCCCGCTTTAGCGCCAAGGATCTACCTATCGTGTTTCATTATCAGAGCTCGAAGTTGGCCCGCCGGGTGCTGATGGCACTCTCTGCGTGTTGGTGGCGCCGAACGTGATCGTTCAGCGAGGCCCGCTGCTTTCGCCGGGTCTCAGCATCGAGTACCACAGGATCGTCTTCTGGTAGAGGGGCGAGCCCGAATCCGGTGTAGACCACGCGACGTTCCGCCGTAACCGGTGGGCGACTCATGTGGAGTGTGCACGAGCAGTGAACGGTGACGTCCCCGGTCTCAGTGGGCACGGGCACCCGGGGCAAGGCAATCTGCTCCACCCCCAGCGCCGCAATGTTGGCGCGGTGTGATCCCGCGACGACGCCGAGCTCTCCGTTCTCGGGACCGGCACTGGTCACTGAGATGCCGGTGACGAGCCCGCAGCATTTGCGGGAATGTCCTCCCATTGCACAGTCCTTGTGCCAGCTCACGTCGGAGATGCCCTCGATGATGCCCACCCGCTTGTGCAGGCCTTCGGCTGCGTCACCTGCGAATGGGTCACGCTGCACGAATTCGTCATCGGTGAATGTCGCGATGCGGCTGAACCGGCCGGTTGAGAGCAGCTCGCACAGCGCGGCGGACCGATGATTGAACCCGAGGATGCGTGACGGCTTCCACTCCCCCGCCTCATCCCGAGCCCACCACGAGGCCCCATCGTCCCGTTCAGCCTCTTCCATAGCCCTGTCGAGGTCAGCTGATACTGCGGCCATTTCCTCGGCCGTGAACACACCCCGAAGATGGAGGAAGCCGGCTTCTCCTAGAAAGTGGCCGATCTCGGCGGGATCGTCATCGGGTCCGAAACTCCTATGGAGGTCCAACGGCGCACCAGCGCGATCGCGAAAGTCAATCGACCCCGGGTCATAAGCCGGGCGGCCGTCAAGCAAGGTCCGCCAGACCGGCTCCCATCCGATGAATTCGTCGACCTCGCCCCGTCGCACCTCTGCCCGCCCCGTCATCTCAGCCCCGAAGGTCGACACAGCATCGTGTACGAGTTCGGCAAAGGTCTCTGTCCCGAGGGCAACAACCAGGTCTCCTCCCGACCCAGAGCGCACCGCCAACCCCGACAGGGAGCGCTCGATGGTGACCGATTCCCCATCGACCTCGAGGGTCAGCGACGGCAACTCCTGGCGATCAGCGCTGCGGAGAGCGACGGCACCGTTTCGCTCCACCCGCTCGGGCGCATAGTCGGCAACAAACGAAACCGGATCGACCGGAATCACCGCCCGATCCGGACGCGCCCGGAAGTCAATAGTGGTCATAATCCGCTCTTTTCAGTCGCTACTGACGAACTCGCAACCACGATTAGAACCGCATGTTAGCGCCACCGTCGATCGCCCAAACTTGGCCGTTGATCCACTCTGCGTCGTCAGAGAGGAGGAATGCGATGACCGCGCCGAGGTCGTCTGGGCGACCAAGCCGGGTGGTGGGCACTTGGGCCAGGAACATTTCCTGGAGCTGGGTGTCGTTCTGCCGCTCCTGGGTAGGTCCCATAACAAGACCGGGCATGACCCCATTGCACCGCACCCCTTGTCGACCCCAGTTGTTGGCCACATGGCGGGTGAGGGCGAGTATCGCCGACTTCGACGCGGCATAGGCCGGGCGCTTGCCGTCGCCGCGGCTGACCGCCGCGCCGGACGATACGTTCACGATACTGCCGCCGCCCGCCTCCAGGAGGTGGGGAATTACCGCCTTCGACGCGCGCACGTAGCCGAGGAGATTCACGTCGAGTGTCCGATGCCAGACGTCAAGGTCGGTGTCGAGCAAGGTCAGGTCGCGCCCGATCACATTCGGCGAAAGGTCGGCGCCCACGTTGACCAGTCCGTTCACGCCGCCGAACGTGGCGACAGCCTGTTCAACGAGGGATTCGACCGCATCCTCGTCGGCGAGGTCGAACTCAATGGCAATAGCCGACCCGCCCGCGGCATTGATATCTCCGGCGGTGGCCTGTGCCCCCGCGATGTTGATGTCGCCGACGACGACATTGGCGCTTTCCTCCCCCAGCCGCACGGCCGCGCCCGCACCGACACCGGTTGCCGCACCGGCCAGGATGATCGTCTTGCCTGCCAGGCCACGCATTGTCTTCCCCTCTGGTGATTCGTCGTCGGCGAGCCGCTCAGTTCATGTACTGGCCGCCGGAGCCGTCAATTGTCTGGCCGCACATGTAGCTGGCCGCGTCGGATGCGAGGAACGCCACAATGTTGGCCACCTCTTCGGGCAGACCCGAACGTTTGAGGCGCACATCGTAAGCGAGCGAGTCCATCACCGAACGGCGGGCGACGAGATCCATATCGTCTTGTGGATTGATGATTCGCTCCCGCAGGTCAGGTTTCATCATGATGCCCGGTGCGCAACCCAGCACGCTGATACCGAGGTCTGCCACTTCGCTGGCGAGGTTGCGAGTGAATCCGATGACACCCGACTTGGCCGCGGCGTAGGCCACCAGGCCGGGGGGCGCAATCCGCCCGGCTGCGGCGGAGATGTTGATGATCTTGCCGCTGCCTTGCGGCACCATGTGCTGGAGCGCGGCGTGGGCACTGTACATGAGCATGGTGAGGCTGCCGTGCACGGTGTCGTCGATCTGCTCCTTGGTGAAGTCGGCAAACGTGCCTGCCACGGCATACACCGGGTTGTTGATCATGATGTCGAGCCCGCCGAGCGCGGCGCAGCTCTCGTCGACGGAACGGTGTACCTGATCCCATTCGGACAGGTCGGCCAGCACTGGTACGGCCTTGACCCCCCATCGGGCCTCGATCTCGTTGGCCCGCCGCTCGACCTTGGCGAACGTGCGCCCGATCAGAGCAACGTCGGCACCGAGGCCAGCGAGGCGATGTGCAACGGCTTGGCCCAGCCCGTCGCCCCCGGCGCCTGTGACAATGGCCTTGCGGCCGGCAAGCGACATCACCTCCGTCACGCTCTTGTCAATGATGTGCGTGGGCATGCGGTCGAGACCGAGTTCAACCTCCCAGTCACGGTTATCCGACATGGCACGCTCCCTCCGGTGTGCAACCGTGCCGATAACGGCACTCTCGTCTCGACGTGACTCGGCGAGCCGACCGACGGCGCAAGCGCCGACGGAGTATTACTTTGTCACGAATGACCAAGGAGCGCCGATGGCCAGCGCCAACGAGCTGATAGCCGCCGCAGTAGCGGCGGCAGGGTTGGAGAATTTCGGCGACGACTCGTTCCGCGAGGGCCTGGAAATACTCGTCGCCTCTTTGCGCGACGAAGCTCGGCTAAATGACCGCGGAAACGAATTCATCTACCCCCGCATCGTGGGCCACCTGTCGCAGCGCCTCCACGTCGAGGATTGGTACCGCCGCCACCCCGAGATCGACGACGAGACAATCGATGCGCCGCTGTTTGGTCTCGGCCTCCCCCGCACCGGGTCGACCGCATTGTCGTTCCTTCTTGCCCAAGATCCCGCCGTCCGCTTTCTGCGCCAGTGGGAGGCGGCCCAGCCCTGCCCCCCGCCGTCGACCGTGGTGGGCGACGACCCCCGCATCGACCCGTCCAAGGTCGAGAAGGTCGGCACCCGGGCCCACGTTCCCACCGACGCCGGCGGCCCGATGGAGTGCCTCGAGCTGATGAACCTCGATCTGCGCTCGCCAATCTTCTTTGCCTTCGCCCACATACCGACCTACGCCGAGTGGCTGCTGCATGCCGACCTGACCTCCACCTACCTCTACGAGCGGCGGGTGCTCAAGCTCCTCCAGTGGGGCGAACCCACCCGGCCGTGGCGGTTGAAGTGCCCCGCCCACGTCATCTGGATCGACAGCCTGCTCGCCGCATTCCCCGACGCCCGATTCGTGATGACCCACCGCGACCCGACCGACGTCATGCTCTCGGTCTGCGACGTGTACGCCGACATCATCGCCAGCTTCACCGACCACCCCGACCGCGCCGCCATCGGCCGGTTGAACGTCGAGCAATGGTCAATTGGCATGGAAAGGGTGTTAGCGGTGCGTGATCGCGGGTTTGACGGCCGCTTCTACGACATCGACTTCCGCGCCGCCCAAGCCGACCCGACCGGCGAGGTCAGCAGGCTGTACGACTGGCTTGGACTGTCGGTCAGCGACGAGTTCGCCGCCAACATGCAGAATTGGTGGGACCACAATGCGGCCAACCGCGAACCGAGCCCTAAGCGAGAGCCGGAGGATTTCCACTTGGACCTCGACACCGTGCGTCCCCTGTTCGCCGACTACACCGCTCGGGCCGCCGCCTGGACATAACACTGACGGGAGCACCCATGGCCATCGACCTCACCGGCGGCATCGACCCGTCCCGCGAATTCGTCTTTGACCGGCGACCTGCCGACCCCGAGATGCGCGACTCGGTCAGCATGTGGGTTTACGACGACGACGCAAGCGTCGGCCTCACTCGCATCGGTGTCGAGGCGGTCTCGGCCAACTGGGACCATCACGGCATCCAGGTCAACCTCGCCTACCCCGACGGACGCGCCTACCGCCTGCGCACCGATGCCCCTTCCCACCCCGCCACTGGACCGGACGGCCTCGCCACCGTGCTTGGTGCCGGACCACTGGCGTTTCGCTGTGTCGAACCCTTCCGAACCTGGACGATGACCTTCGACGGACAAGCCGTGGCCACAACCTCCGCCGACCTGGCCGCCGGTCGGATTGACGGCCCGCTCGTCGACGTCCGTTTCGACGTCGAGACCACCACAGCCGCACCACCCTGGGAACCCGGCACCCTCATCGCCGAGGCTGGCCATGCGCTGGCCACCCACGAGCTCGGCCTGATGGGCGGCGACCGATACGAACAACTCTGCCACTGCACCGGCTCGGTAAACGTCGCCGGAGAGCCAGAACTCGCCTTCACCGGGACCGCGCTGCGCATCCGCCGCCAAGGCGTCCGCCGCCTGATCGAGTTCCGAGGCCACTTCTGGCCCTCTGGACTGTTTCCAAGCGGCCGCGCCTTCGGGGCCATCACCTACCCGCCACGCTCCGACGGCCTCCCCAGCTTCAACGAGGGGTACGTGTACGACGGCGAACTGGTGCCCGCGATCATCGCCGAGGCGGCCTGGCTGAATCGGATACAGCCACTTGGCGAAGACGTTTCGTTCACCTTCCGCACCCCACGAGGCGAAGTCCGCATCGAAGGTGAAACTGTGCTTTCCACCCACGATGTCCACCACACCGACCCCGGCTTCTCCCAGGACCAACTCCGGATCGAACACGCTTCATTCCCGGCCCTCCAGCAGGCGGGGGTGCGCTGGCGCTGGGACGGGGAGGAGACGATTGGCATGCTTGAGCGCTCCTCTCCGAAGAGCGAGCTCGGCTTGGCTTGAATTTCGGGTATTACTGATTCGTCTTTCCGCTTCGCTGGATGGCTCGCTCGTCCATACCCAGATAGCTGGCAATCACTTTGGGGTCGCTGCGCACCGTGGCCGGGTCGCCCTCAGAGATCACCTTGCCGAGCTCAAGGCAATAGACGCGGTCGCTCATACCCATGATGAACGGCATGTCGTGCTCGATGATGAGCATGGATGCTCGGAGCTCTTGGCGAATCTCCAGCAGCAGCGGGCCCATGGCCTCAGCTTCTCTTTGGGCGATGCCCGCGGTGGGCTCATCCAGGCACAACACCTGGGCGCCGAGCGCCAGCAGGCCGGCCAACTCGACGATGCGGCGGGTTCCGGTGGAGAGCTCCGATATCGGCTTTTCGGCGTAGCGGCCCAGCCCCAGAAAATCCACCAGCTCGTCGACCTGGCGGCGCTGCACCCGAGATAGAGCGGCCACTCGGGGTGAGAACAACATCGTTTCGATCATGCCGGTGCGCCCCCGGGCCTCCAAGGCCACCAGCACCGTTTCACGCACGGTTAGCTCGGGAAACAAGGTGGCGGTCTGGAACGTTCGACCCATTCCCAGTCGCGCCCGTTGCGCCGGTGCCATCTTGGAGACGTCGGCTCCCAACAGCTCCACCTGCCCTGTCGACCGGACAAATCCGCCCATGGCGTTCATCAACGTGGTCTTGCCCGCGCCATTGGTTCCGATAAGGCCGACCACTTCTTCGGACCGCACCTCAATCGAAATTCCGTCGTTGGCCATCAGGCCTCCGAAGGAAACCTCGATGTCGCTAGTTCGCAGCGGCACAGGGTGTACATCGGTGCCCTTGCGCTCGACTCCGACCGAGGCCGGTGGCGCAACCGCAGATTTCTCTACCGGGGGCAACCTCTTCTCCATCCGCCGGTAGATGGCGCCTCGTACCCGGTGCAAGACATGGACGAAACCGCCGGGGAAGTAGAGCAGCAAGATCAACAGCCCGAGGCTCGACGTCAGAAGCGGAATGATCTCGTTGTCGGGCAGCGCGGACGGCAATCCGACCACCCAGATAGAGCCGATGATCGCACCTCCCAGCGAGCCCATACCGCCGATCACCACCATCGCCACCACCAGCAGCGACCCCTCCACCAAGAATCGGCCATCGCCGAATGAGAATCGCTGGGATACTCCAACCAGCAGAGCCCCGCCCAGAGCGGCTATGGCACCCGAGAGGGCAAACGAGCGCAGCTTCACCACGGCGGGGCGAATCGTGTAGGCCGCGGCAGAAACGTCGTTGTCCCTCACCGCTATCGTGACCCGGCCCACCGCGCTGCGGCGAAGCCTGCCCAGCACTGCCACCACAATCACCAGCATGGTTAAGACGGCGAAGTAGTAGGTGCGATGGTCTTGGAGATCCAGTCCGAAGGGCGCCCCCCGCGGGAACAGGATTGCCCCACCCCTGCCTTCGGTGAAGATGGTGATGCGATAGAAGTAGCTGGCCGCCGCGACGGCAAAGGCGAAGGTGCTGACCGCCAGCAGCAGCCCGCTGATACGGAGGGCGCCGGAGCCAATTGCTGCGGCAACTACCGCGGTAATGGCAACTGCGGCCACAATCGACCACGCGTAAGGGAACGGTTCGAACCGCAGGTAGATGAGCTGGCTCGTGCCAATGGACCAGTCGATGGTCAAGCCCCGGGAGAATGCCGACGCCAGCAGCGCCCCAAGTGCCGCGAACGACATCTGGCCCAGGGACAGCTGGCCGGCCCAACCGGTGAGCACTGTCAATGAGAGAGCACAAATGGTGAAGGCACCAATTGAGGCATAGAGAACGTGCTGGGATGCCAGGGTGAAAACGAACGGCAGACCTATCGCCAAGCCCAGTGGAATCAGCATTGCTATGCGGTCGAGATGTCGCACCCACCAAATCGAGCGCAATCGCTCGGGCAGGGCTTCAACCTTGGGGTTGAACGCGAAGACGCTGGAATCGCGTTCGCGCAGCCAAGCCGCCACTACCGCGATAACAGCCAGCAAGAGCAGGGCGTCGATCAGCCCTGGGGTGGTCAAGTAGTTGAACTGCACGACTGCCTCTACCAAGCCGATGACCACCCCGACGAGCAGCGCTATCCGGAAGGAGACAAATCGGGCAATCAAGGCCGCGGCGAGGGCGCGGAGAAGGGTGGTGGGGCCCAGATTGCTCAAATTCGCCGCGGTGCCGTCAACTCCACCGACCAGGATCATTGAAATCGTGCCGACGCCACCGGCGATTCCCCACACCACTGTGGAGACGAACTTGGGGTTGACCCCGCGCAATCGGGCGAGATCGGGGTTGGTTGCCGAAGCCCGGATCACGCGCCCGATAAGCGTCTGGCTCAGAAACCAGCCCAAGGCCAGGGCGACCAACGGAGCCACAACAATCACTGTCAGGTGCGAACTCTTCATTCTGAGGTCGCCGACCTCCCATAGGCCGTCGATGGGCAGGGGATACGGGGCGCGGCCCTTGATGTCGGGAAAGGCGAACAGAACGGCCTGGCTAAGCTGGCTGACCCCAATGGTCGCCACCAGCAAGATCACCCGGGGAGCCCTGAATAGCCGCCGCACCACGATCAACTCGATGACGACGCTGTAGAGGATGCCGGCGGCCAGCGCAACGATCAGCGATATCCAGTACGGCACGTTGGAACGCACGTTCAGCAGCACCAGCAGTCCCGAGCCGATGAGCCCCATGGCCCCCACGGCGAAGTTGATCACCTTGCTCGACCGGTAGATCAACACGATGGACATGGCCAACAGCCCATAGACCATGCCCCGCACCAGACCGTTGAATGCGACCTGTGAAGTGATCCAAACGGCGAATGTCATCCGCCCTCCGTGCCCAGGAATACCGCTCGGACCAGATCGTCTCGCTCGATCAGGTCGGCCATGGCCCCGTCGAAGCGCACGTGACCCTTCTCCAAGAACACCGCTCTGTCGGCAACGGCCATGGCAACGTTCACCGACTGCTCCACAATGATGATGGTCTGCCCCTGCGCCTTGAGCTGCTCGATAATTCCAACAAGCTGCTCAACCATGACCGGTGCCAGCCCCAGCGATAGCTCGTCGATGATGAGAACGTCGGGTTCGGTGGTCAGCACTTGGGCCAGAGCCAGCAATTGTCGCTGGCCACCAGACAGCGAGGATGCCTTTTCGCCGGGACGCTCGGCGAGGTCGGGGAACAGATGGAGGGCTCGCTCGATGGCAGCCTCCATGGCGACCTTGTCCTTCCGCAAGCCGATGGCGGCAATCTCAAGATTCTCACGAACAGAGAGATCGTCGAACACCCCGGAGCCACCCGGCAGCAGGTGTATGCCCAATCGCTTGCGCCTCTCGGGGGTGACAAAGGTGATGGTCCGCCCATGGTGGCGCACAACGCCCCGAGATGGCGTCCCCAGACCGGCCGCGACCCGCAAGGCAGTGGACTTTCCGGCCCCATTGGTGCCCAGCAAGGCCAAGACCTCGCCCTTTCTCACCTCGAAGCTCACACCGAACAGAATCTGTACCTGCCCATAGGAGAAATCGACTCTGCTGACCTGGAGGGCTGGCAAGTCCTCGGCGCTGGTCGAGCGGCGATCGTGCTCCTCCTGCTCCTCGTGCAGCTCAGCGGCCACCAGAGCCAGGTCTTCCCGGATGGAGAAGGAACCGCGCAACATCAAGAGGCCGCCGATGATGGTGGAAGGAACGTAGATCACGATGATTGCCGTACGGTTCCCGTAGAGGTCGGAAAGCATGCCCGAGAGCAAGGCACCCCCGGTTGCGCCGAAGAGGAAGATGTACACGGAGCCCAATGCCTGGCCCATGCCCCGCAGGCGATAAGGGACGACCGCCATCAACAGCGGTCCGACCATGGAGAACGCGGCATAGGTCATCACTGCGGGCGCCACCCCCATGATCGCGAACGTCACCGGTCCGGGCATGAAGTACTGGACCGGTATGAGCACCGCCGAGGGAAGAATCAGCCAACCGACAAGACGCATGGCAAAGACAGGATCGCGGCGATACAGCCGGTCGTAGTACCTACCGACGAAGGGCATGGAGATCATGACGGCTACACCGCTCACGGTGCCCACCGCGCCTCTTCCGAAGGCGTCGAGTCCGTACTCATCTTCCATGAAGAGACTGCCCAATACAGGGACTGTGAAGAGTCCGAAGCCAAGGGCGGCGAAGGCGGTGACCACGGCCCGAAGAGTTCGGATTTGCAGCAGCCGGGCAAATGCCACTTCCACCGAGGCGGGAAGCGGGTCCTCGTCTTCGATGATCCCTCCGAGGACATCCTTCTTCTCAAACTGACCTCGGACAGGCTCGGGAATCCGGAAAGTGGCGAAAGCCACCAGCACTATGGGGATCGCCAAGATCAAGAACACCCAACGCCACGCCGACGGCCCGCCGATGATTACGGCCAGTCCTCCCACGATGAGGGGGCTGAGCGTGCCGGTAATCGATCCGATGAGCGACAGGGTGCTCCCGATGCGGCCGCGGGCGCTGATCGGATACTGGTCGGCAACCAGCGAGGACTGCACCGTGAAGGTATTCGACTCGGCGACGCCCCCGCCCAAACGGGCGAAAAACAGCATCACTGCGTTGACGACCATGCCGGTAACCGCCACCATGATCCCGAAGAAGAGGTTCGCGATGGCCATGATCCGACCCCGGCGGTATCGATCGGCCAGCCACCCCATCGGAAGCGCGCCCAGAATCAAGAAAGCTCCCGACGCGGAGCTGACGAACACCATCGTGCCGTCGCTGATGCCGAGCGAATCTCGTATGTCAGGAGCCAACGTGCCGAGCGACGCCCGTTCGAGGTTGGAGAAGAACCCGATTGCCGCCAAAATGAAAAAAGTCGACACGCTTCCGGTGACGACGGCCTGTCTAAGGGTCAGATCCCCTTCTCCGGCACCGGGTGCGGCGTCGGGCGACAGGGCGAGGCGGGGTTCAGCGGCTCTCTCGCGTTCGGATTCGAGGCCGAATATCGTCTCTGCCAACTCGCTGGGACGCTCGCTGACCTCCTCGCTCATTGATCGACCACTATTCGAAACTATCCCCTGCGTCTTCTCTCATGCCTCGGCTGCCTCTGCTTACTGTTCGAATATGTGCGAATGTACAGCAATGGAGGGCAAGGCCGCTAGAGGCAATCGTCAGGAGTACAGTGGAGGAGCAATCATGGCTCTATCCCTTTCTCCGCTGGCCCCCCATGTGGGCGTGGAGGTAGTCGGTGCTTCGGGTTCCGGCCTCCTACGGCAGTCGGCTTCCGAGCAGTGCCGCGAACTCCTCATCCGGTACGGCGTCGTCGTATACCGTGATTCCGGCCTCTCCGACGACCAGCTGATCAAGTTCAGTTCCATGCTGGGCCAGGTGGTGGTCGCCCCCACTGGAGAACACCAACGCCCTGAGATCCAAACGATCACGCTTGATCCCGAGCGGACCAATCCCGTGATGGCCGCCTACCGGCGGGGTAATTTCTTCTGGCACATCGATGGGGCCACCGATCAAACCCCCCAGAAGGGAACTCTGCTCCTGGCTCGGGAGGTGGACAAGTCCGGCGAGGGGGGCACGGAGTTCGCCAGCACCTATCTTGCCTACGAGACCCTGTCCGACGACGACAAGACGCTGATCGAAAACCTCCAGGTCGTGCACAGCTTTGCGGCGGCCCAACAGCGGGCCAACCCCGACCCCACCGACGAGGACCGGGCCAATTGGGACCGGGTCCCCGTAAGAGTCCACCCGCTGGTCTGGCGGCGGCGGGACGGTCGACGCTCATTGCTGCTCGGTTCTACCGCAGCCGAAGTGGTGGGTTGGAGACCCGAAGAGGGGCGGGCGCTTCTCGACCGCCTTGAGGCCTGGGCCACCAGGCCTGAGGTGGTATTGCAGCACGATTGGCGAAAGGACGACTTGGTCACCTGGGACAACACCGGAATGCTGCACCGGGCCATGCCCTTCCAGCCCTCGTCTCGGCGGCTCATGCACCGCACAACGCTGGCCGGCGAAGAAGGGGTGGCCTGATCCTCGACCAGCTCGGTTGACTCTCAGCCCCGACGCTGCGCTTCGATCACTCAGCAACCAGCGCGGCGCTCTCAACATCCCAGTTGTAGAACACCACAGGCCTAATGCCCTCCGGGTGGTCCTTGTCGAAATACCAGGGATCGTCGGAGCCTGTCAGCATGATCTCGCCGAGATTGTGGGCTGCGGTAATCAGTGCCCCGCGGTTGAGGTCGGGACCGGCTGCCTCCAGCAGGGCGACCACGAAGCCGGTGTAGCGGCAGGCCGTGAAAGAGCTCACGATGTGGGCGGGGTCGCCTTCTTCCTGCTCTGCTTCGGAGAGAAGGACGACGCCCAGTCCGCTCTCCTGCGACTCGACACACTCCTTTGTCGGACTTCCCAGTTGCCGAAACACCGGATCGGGATCAAACGCCCCAACAGCGATAGCACCCTCTAGAACCGACAGATCATTACCTTCACCGTTGATGTACACGAGGGCATTGGGGAAATTGGTGATGATCAGCTGGGGGCGGTAGCCGGTGCGGGCCAGTCCGACGGGAAAGAATGCCTCTGCACCCCCCAGGAACAGGATCTGGTCGATATCCTCCGACTCGAATCTCAGGGCAACCGTCTCCGCCATCGCATACAGAGCATTGGGATCGTTGGCACCGAGATCGGTATCGAGATACGCAATTTCGGCTACATCGACGCCATTGGCATCGAGGATGGGCTTGACCTGCGTCTCATAGAGTTCCTCATTACCGATCGCGCCCGCGATACCGACCTTCCCGCTGAGCGTGCCCCTGCGCACAATGGCCTGGATCCCGTTCAGGGCAAGGCCCTCACCCGCCTCAGTTGTGAACCAGAGGGTTCTGGCCAGCGCATGTGATTCAGCGTCTATCCACCCACCCAACAGCGGCGTCTCGTGGGTCTCGACAAAGCAGAGCACATCGTCGCCAATGAAGCTGCCAACCGCCAAGAACACGTCTTCGTCCTCGGTCAAGAAGGTGCAGGCGGCGGTACCGGCGTCAGGAGGCAGTGGGTCCACCGGCGCAAAGACAGGGACCAGCATCCGGCCGTGGATGCCGCCCGCACTGTTCACCTGATCGAATGCAACTTCAAAGGCCGCCTCGTAGTCGCCGTGGTCGACGCCAATCATCGGGCCAACCGTGGTGAGGTCGGGATACATGATGCCGATCTTCACGGCATCATCGGTCACTCCCGGAGCCCGCTCATCCACCACTACCGGGTACAAGCCGAGGGTACCGGGACCAGTCGGCTCGGGTTCTTCCTCTTCCGGCTCAGACCCGTCATCGTCGGTCACCTGCTGGCCGTCGTCGGACGCCTCAGGAGCAGGCTCACCGTCGTCGTCAGGCGCCTGCTGGCCGTCGTCAGGCGCTTCTGGCGCAGGCGCGCCGTCGTCGGACGCGTCCGGGGCTGGCGCGCTGGTAGCGCCGCCATCGCGGGATTCGGTTACCGGGGTGCTCTCCGATGGGGGTTCCTCTTCTTTGGAGGTGGTGCAAGCGCTGAGCGCAAGCGCAAGCACAACGACGAGTGCGGAGAGCATCTTCATGACCTGTTCCCTTCGGTAAGACGCGGGAGATGATGTGCGAATACGTGCGAATGTACATCAATGAAGCGTTGGGCCGCTAGAGGACGTTGGCAGTTCCTCCCCGAACCACAACCCGAACCCGGCACAGGTTCTGCACTCTCGAAAATGGTGTGGACGCGTCGCCTTGGCGTTGAGTGGTGGCCCGCAGCACGGGGAAATACACGCCGGCCTCCGGGTATCGGTGGGTGCCAGACCACCCATGATCTGCCAGTGGAACGTCGCGAAATGATCCTTGGCCAAGCGGGTCCCACTCAAGGGCGACTACTTCCCCCCCGCCAGCAGGGATCTCAACGGAAGCCCGAAATGCAACCTCCTCTCGTGGTTCGACTTCGGTCGAACCAGGTTTCCCCCGGTCAGAGGACGGGGCTGAGTCATGATCAGACTCGATTTCCAGCTTCACCAAGGGTTGGATTCCCCCACGCACCGCAGCAGTTCCAGCCAGCAAAATCTGTCCGCCTTCCAATCGATAGAAAGTCGAATCCGGGGGAGGCACACCCCTCTCGGCCCACGCCGCCACATCCCGCAACGCCTGCTGGACTACTCCGTCATAGGGCACCAGCCAGTGCTGTTTGCCCTCAGCGAGCGGGCCGGTGTGATGGTCGGCGTTGTCGGTGAACCAAAGCCGGAACCAGTTGTCGGTGTCAGCCCCCAGCGCCGATCGCACGCGGGCTCCATACCAGTCGCCGTGCCAGGGATAGGCGTCGGCATCCACAATGCTGTTCACCACGATGACCTTGCCCGTGATCTTCCCGGAGTGGCTTCCGCCACCGCTGACCTGGCCGCCGATCAGCGGACCGATCAGAGTCGACCGCTGCGGGTACCGGGGCCGGCCCTCAGCGTCGCGGAACTGGTCCCAGCCGGAGAATTCTCCAATATCGGGAAGTTGGTGACGGTGGTAGGTGCAAAGCGCCAACCGCCACCGGGGTTCCAGCCCTACCGTTGAATCGCCGTCGGCCTCGGTCTCCTGCTCGATGAGTGCCGCCCGAATTCGGTCGCCCAGCGGCGAAGGATCAGTGCCCAAGTAGCCGGGCTCGCCCCAGAAGTCATCCACATAGGTCGGGTCCATCGCCCTTACCGTGTCGGCAAACCCCATCAGGCCCAGCTCATCGTCAAGCCCCAGCACGTACCGGTAGCCGTTCCAGGCCACCAGGGGAACCCCCAGCGCCGACACCTCCCGCAAGACCTCGGCTTCAATCGGATCGAGGTGGGCGAAGGGATTGCCGCTGCCGCCGGGAGCAACGGCATCGGCGATCAATGGCGCCTTGTCCGAAAGTATGAGCCGGGCGAACGCCCGGATGAAGAAGTTGTTGGGAATGGACGTCATGGCGCCGATAACCATGGGAACCCCGCCGTCCCAGATCCCGCTGGTGTTCTCCATGGCGGCAATGGTCTGGTACGACCCTCCGCTGGCCCCATAGATGTAACCATGAATCTGCTCGGCGGTGCCGTAATGACGAGTGGCCACGGATTTGGAAAACGCCGCGGCGGCGGCGTCTACCTGGTAGCCGTAGTCCGCGTTGGTCTGCACGGTGTAGGCCCCCGAGTCCGCGCCGAAGGCGATGGCATTGTCGCTGGGGTTCTCGTCGGCCAGGGGATACACACATTGGTAGAACCGGTGCTCGAACGCAATATCACCAGGCAGCGAAATGGTGAATCGATAGTCGGTGTCGGCGAGATGGCCTCGTACCCGGCGATGGGGAATCGGAGCCGCCTCGTCAGTCTCGCTGTCGATCACTAGACCCTCAACCGCATCGAGCACGTGCTCCTGGGTAACCGTTGGCTCCTGGCCAATTCGCCTATGCGGTTGGGCCGCCAAGAGTCACCCCGCCTTTATCCAATGTCTCCCCGGTGGTCCGGGGTGTGAAATCATTTGCGAGCATACGCCGATAGTCAGAGCCGAGGGCCGCAAGACGTGATCAACAGCCAACACCGCCATCGCCGTGCCCTCTCGCTGTTGCACACCTCGGACTGCCATCTGGGCACCTCTCCGGCCAAGCGCCAGGAGAAGGCATTTGCTGCGGCCATCGATCTGGCCATCGATGAGGCCGTTGACGCGGTGATCATCTCCGGCGACCTGTTCGATCACAACCGGGTGGGCGACGACGTGCTGAGTTGGGCTGCCGATCAGCTCGCTCGGCTCTCGTGCCCGGTGGTGATGATCGCCGGCAACCATGACGCCCACCCGGAGACGTCGGTGCTTCACCGGTTTGGCCCCCATATACAGGATCTCCCGGTCACGGTCCTCGATTCCCTCGAGGGAACCACCACTCAACTTCCCGAGCTGGAGCTCACCGTGTGGGGCAAGTCGATGGACGACCACCATCCCGGCTTCCACCCCCTCGATGGCCTTCCCGATCGTCCTGAGGACGGCTGGTGCGTAGCCATGGGCCACGGCCTGGTCATGCCCGACGAGACGCCGTCTTACCGTTCGTCTCCGATCTACCCCAGCCACCTGGACACCGTCGACTGGGACTACGTCGCCCTGGGCCACATTCACCGCCATCAAGTGGTGCGCGAATCACCCTCGGTGGTCGCCTACTCCGGCGCCACCGCGGAGTCATTGGAAGGCGAGCCCGCAGTAGTGCTGGTCAGCCTCAGCCCAGATTCCGGCGTCTCCGTATCCCTGCGCGAGCTGACGCCCCAGCCTGTCGACTAGGGCTTGCCCACGCCGGGAACGGCGGCTTCAGTGGCGTAGATGGAACCGGTTTTCGCCGCGGTGACCACTTCTCTCTTCCAGTCGTCGGCGGCGCAGATGAGCAGCGTCCGGCGGTCGTCGCCGCCCAGCACGCAAGCCACCGGCACTTTGGGGGCCATGTCGTAGGAGTCGGTCACCTCACCGCCGGGCAGCACTCGGAACACCCGCAAGCCCAGCGGATCGGCCACCCACACCGCGCCCTCGGCGTCCAGGCAGATGCCGTCGGGCGGGGCCACTGGGGCCCGGTCGGATTCTGGAACCAGCTCGGCGTAGACCCTCCGGTTGGACAGGGTGCCGTCGGGGGCCACGTCGAACGCGGTGAGCCGGAAGGCCGCGCTCTCGGCCACGATCAGCGTCTCCTCGTCGGGGGTCAAGATGTGGCCATTGGGGGCCTCCATGCCATCGGCGCCCACGCTCACCGACCCGTCGGGCGCCACTCTGAGGGTCTGCGCGGTGCGCCGCTCGCCGCCGGCGTGGATCCTCTGCCCCATGTCGCCGATATAGGCAGTGCCGTCGGAGCGCACAATCATGTCGTTGATGTCGCCAATAGCCAGCGACGACAGATCGGCGTGCTCCACTATGGACCCGTCGGGCTCTTGGCGCAGCAGCTTTTGGGTTGCCATGGCCACCACCAGCAGCCGGCCGTCGGGAAGCCAGCCCAGCCCCGATGGGTCGTCCCAGTCGACCACGGCCACCGTCTCCGCGTTTCCGTCGAGGTCGGTGCGCACCACCCGATGGGCGTGCATGTCGGAGAACCACAGGGCGCCGTCGTGCCACCGAGGGCCCTCGGAGAAGTTGAGCCCGTCCAAGATCGTGCGCATCAGGTGCCTCCTCATCGGCTTGCGTGCAGACGAGATGGCACAATAGCCCTATGAGTATGACCCTCACCCCCAGTCTCGACGCGGAGGAGTCCTACGAGACCATCCAGGTTGACCGGATCGGTGGGTCGCTGGGCGCAGTGATCTCCGGGGTGGACCCGCGCGACGGCCTGACTGATCAGCAGTTCGCCGAGATTCACGAGGCGCTGCTCCGCCACGAGGTGATCCTCTTCCGCAATGTGCCCATGAGCGCCGAAGACCAACTGGAGTTGGCCTCCCTGTGGGGCCAGCCCAGCATCTTTCCCCTACAGGCAGTCATGGGCGCCACCGAGCCGAGCACGTCGATAATCCGCGACGATGCCGAGAGCCTGCCAACTACCGACAACTGGCACACCGACGTGACCTGGATCGAAGTGCCCCCCAAGGTCGCCCTGCTCCAGTGCCTGGTCGCGCCCTCCTACGGCGGCGACACCATGTGGTGCAGCATCACCTCGGCCTACGACGCCCTGTCGGCACCGATGCGGGCCATGATCGACGGTCTAGAAGTCCACCACTCCAACTATCCCCAATTCTGCACGAGCATGGCCGAGAAGTCGGGAAGCTGGGACTTGGTGGCCCCGCTGAGAGAGGCCTATCCCGGCGTGGAGCACCCGCTGGTCCGCACCCACCCTGAGACGGGGCGGCGGGCTCTGTACATCGCCACGAATTTCCACCAGTACGTGGTCGGGTTGACTGAGAACGAGAGCACGGCCCTTCTTGACTTTCTCGTACGCCACATCGACCAGCCCCGGTTCCACTGCCGGTGGTCGTGGACTGAGGGCGACCTGGCCATCTGGGACGAGCGGTCAACCAACCATCGGGGCGTGTCCGACCACTATCCGCAGGTCCGGGAGGTCCGCCGCTGCACCGTGGACGGCGACCGCCCCTTCTTCGACTCCTCGGTGCCCTACCAGCCCCAGTAGTCCCCGCCGAAGCGCTCGTCGCGCTCGGCCAGCGCGCCCTTCATGCCCTTCTCCCGAGACGTCTCGTGGAAGTCGAACTCGTCGGGGCTGCGGCGGGTGCCCATCACGAACAAGGGGTGGACGCCGTAGTGGGGGGTGAATGACTGGCCGAAGCCCAGCATGTCGTAAGCCAGATGGGCCACGGTACGGCCGGTGGCGATGCCATCGCGGGGCAGGCTGGCCAACGCCCCGGTGAGCTGGGCCACTGCTTCATCCAACTCATCGGAGGGCACCACCCGGTTGACCAGGCCCAGCCGCTCAGCCTCGGCGGCGTTGAACTTCCGTCCGGTCACCACCAGTTCGTTAGCCCGCTTCAGCCCGATCTGGGAGGCGAGCATGGGGTAGAGCCACGACGTACCCGCCGAGCCGAACCGCTCCTCGGGCAGCCCGAATACGGCGTCGTCGGTCACTACCGCGAAATCGCACACCAGCATCAGATACAGCCCGGCGCCGATGCACGGCCCGTGAACCCGGGCCACGATGGGCTTAGCCGAGTACAGCAGGTCGCGCATCACCCAGGCCCGGCGACGCAATCCGGCGATGGCGAACCGGCCCCCCTTGGTCTCGGCCCCCCCGTAGAAGTCGTCGGGGCTGGACAGGTCGAAACCCGAGGTGAACCCCCGCCCCGCCCCAGCCAACAAGATGCACTTCACGTCGTCATCGGCCTCGGCCTGGCGGACGAAAGCCACGATCTGATCGAACATCTCGTCGGTCAGCGCGTTGAACACGTCGGGCCGATTGAGGGTGATCGTCGCCACCGCTCCGGCCGTCTCGTAGGTCACATTGTCTTCAGCCATGACCCCTATCCTGTCGGATTGTGAGCAACCCGCCCACCCGGTTGGCCCGACGGCTGGGCACTGGGGATGCGATCGTGATCGGACTGGGGTCGATGATCGGGGCCAGCGTGTTCGCTGCCATCGGGCCGGCGGCAGCCGCGGCCGGATCGGGCCTGATGATCGGATTGGCGGTAGCCGGAGTGGTGGCGTTCTGCAACGCCACATCCTCAGCGCAGTTGGCCGCCCTCTACCCCGCCTCCGGGGGCACCTACGTGTATGGGCGCAAGCGGCTGGACCACCTTGCCGGGTTCTGCGCCGGATGGGGGTTTGTGGTCGGCAAGTCGGCCACGCTGTCGGTCTCGGCGCTCGCTTTCGGGGCCTACGCCTTTCCCGAGTACCCGCGGCCCGCCGGCATCGCCGCCGTTGTGGTGGTGACTGCGATCAATCTCCGAGGCATCACCCGGACGGCGGCGGCCACCCGGGTCACGGTCACCCTGGTGCTGATCGCCCTCGGTTTGGTGGTGGCCGCTGCGGTGGGCGGGGGCACGGCCGATGCCGACAATCTGGCCGACTGGGGCGAGGGCGGCGCGGGCGGAATACTGGAATCTGCCGGGCTGTTGTTCTTCGCCTTCGCCGGCTATGCCCGCATCGCCACCCTGGGCGAGGAGATCAAAGACCCGGCTCGCACCATTCCCCGGGCTATCCCCGCCGCGCTGGGCATAACGCTGGTGGTGTATGCCGCGGTGTCAGCTACCGCCCTGTGGGCGGTCGGCCCCGAAGTGCTGGCAAACGCGGCCGCACCATTGGCCGCGGCCACCGACGCCGGGGCTTGGAACGGCCTCACCCCGGTAGTGCGAGCGGGGGCGGCCATTGCCTCGGCCGGGGCGCTGATGGCCCTCATCGCCGGGGTGGGGCGAACCATATTTGCCATGGCCTCAGAAGGCGACTTGCCCCGATCGCTGGACAAGGTCCATCCGACATTCAAGGTGCCCCACTACGCCGAGGTCGCGGTGGCCGCGGTGGTGATCGTGCTAGTGGCGCTGACCGACCTGCGCAACGTGCTTGGCTTCAGCTCGTTCTGCGTGCTGTTCTACTACGCCGTGACCAATGCCGCCGCGTGGACCCTGTCAGCCTGCCAGCGCCGCTGGCCGCGGTGGCTGAGCGGCCTCGGCTTCATCGGCTGCGTCACCCTGGCCGTGACTCTGCCCGGTGCATCCGTGATTATCGGCATTATGGTTCTTGCCTCCGGTATCTTGATGTGGCGAATCCGCAGAGCATTGCCCCAGTCGGCCGCGACCGAGTAAAAGCAGCAAGAAGGAAGCAGTGACGACAACTTCCCCTGTCAACATTGGCCGCGTCCCGGCAACCAGGCTCAAGCATCTGGTTTTCCGCCTGGCAGCAGCCGCGGTGATCGCGGCCACGCTGTGGATGGCAGCGCCAGCCAGCGCCCAGTCCGCCAGCCCCACGGATATCGCCAAACGCGATCGGTTGATCGCCCAACAGGAGGCCCTGCTCAACATCTACCGCTGCCGATTCGGCATCGACGTCCAACAGGTGCCGGGAGGTTGTTTCGACGGGTCGCCGGTGAACTCTGCTGAGGAACCCCAGCCATTCGACGGGACCCCGACATTGGGAAAACTGGCCAGGCGCGACCGAATAGTGGCCGCCCAAGAGGAGCTGCTCAACGCCTATCGCTGCCGGTTCGACATCGACACCGCCCTGGTCCCGGGAGGATGCGGCGGCAGTTCGCCCGAGCCCACTTCCAGGCCCACTCCCCGACCGACGCCCCGGCCGACAGGAGAGGAGTTGTCTCCCGCCGAGGTCTACGCACTGGTGTCCCCCTCGATCGCGCTTATCGAGACATCGTCCAAGATCGGCAGCGGCGTCTTGATCGAAGGCGGCTACATCGTGACCAACCACCATGTGGTGTGGCCCGACGACAAGACCTGGGTGGTGTTCCCCGACGGCGCCGAGCTCCGAGACGTGCCGGTAGTGGGATCGGACTTTATGGCCGACCTAGCCGTGCTGGGACCAGTCGACGTCCCCTACCGGCCGCTGGCGTTCTCCGATCGAGATGATCTGCCCCTCGGCAGCAACCTCCTGTTGGTGGGATATCCGTCTGAGCCTGAGTTGTTCCCACAACCCACCATCACCCAAGGCATCCTGTCTCGCTTGCGCGAGTGGGCCACGTATGACCTCACCATCCTCCAGTCCGACGCGGCGATTGCCGGCGGGCAAAGCGGAGGGGCCCTCCTCAACTCGCGCGGGGAGGTGGTGGGCATCTCCACATGGAGATTCAGCGAAGCCGGTTTCGCCCTGGCCACCTCAGCCGCCGACGATGCGCTGATCGTGCAGAGGCTGATTGCAGGCCAAGTGCCTACAGAAGACAAGACCGAACGACGGGCGCCGCGAAAAGTTGGAGAATTCGAGCACAACGTCACCGGGACTAGGGGGATCGACAGCCCGGCCTTCACTTTCAACGCCGCGGCGGGCACCAAGGTGACCATCCGCATCGAAGGCGAGAGCGACGGCCTCATCATCGCCTCCGATGCCGTGGAGACGCTGGCCACGCAGAACTCGACCGAGACCGGAATCGAGCAAGCTTCCTTCGAGGTGCTCCGAAGCGGCAGGCATTTCGTGAGAATCGGCAGTCTCTCGGACGGAGAGTACGAGTTCGGTCTGACCGCCACGATCAGGCTTCACCCCTACAACGACGAAGCCGACGGCACCGTCTTGTTGGCCGAGGGCAATTCAGAGACCTTCTTCGGATTCTTCGACTACACGTTTGACACCGATTGGTACAAGGTCAGCCTGGAAGAGGGCGACATCATCGAGATCAGCACCGATTCGATCCTTGCCGATACCTCGATCACGGTCAGGAACCGCGAGACAGGCGAAACGGTGAGAAGCGACGGCACCGACCCGCGCACCGGCTTGGGCTTCGCCAAGAATGCACACCTGCGATTCACCGCCCCCGAAGCCGGCGACTACGCAATCTACATCAACGAGAACTCAGGAGAGCGCGGCATCGGCTACGCCTTGACCGTTGAACGAGTCTAGGAGTAGTGATCTCTTTCGAGATGTTAATCAGGCCCCGCCTCGCACGTGGGCTGCGATCTGGTCCTCGAAGGTGAAGTCCAGATCAAGGCTTTGGTCGAGGCCCTCGGCGACCATCCAGCGGTATACGTGATCGACCATGGCGGCCAGGGTGTACTCCGGTTCCCAGCCGATGTCGGCTCGCAGCCGGTCGACGGAGAACACCACACTGCGGTTCCAGCGGTGCAGGTTGGGGGCCAGCCGCTGCACGAGTTGGGCCAGTTTGAACCTCCGCCGGGTGTTGTCGGCATCGGCTCTCGCGGTGTCGGAGCTGCGAATGTCGATATTCACCGGGGAAGCCCGCCCCTCCTCGAACACCAGAGCGCCATCCCACAGGTGGTCCATCATCGAGGCGGGGATGAACACCTTGTCGGCCTCCTTCCCCAGCACCTCGGCAAAGGTGTCTACATAACCCAAATCTGACTGATAGGTCCCGCCGGTGAGGTTGTAGCGCTTCCCGAAGGTCTGGGGCTGGAGCATCATCATCCTCAGCGCCCGGGCCTGATCGTCCACATTGCCCACTTGGCCCACCGTGGTGCCGTCGCCGGGAATCAGCACCGGGCGGCCCCGCAGCAGCCGCAGGATCATCCGCTGCTCCCGGTCGGCCAGGATGTTGCGGGGGCCGAACACCATCGAGAATGGCACGATGGTGGCCGGGAACCCCCGGCTGCGCCAGGCATCGACCAGGATGTCTTCGCACAACAGCTTGTGCAGCCCGTACTCGTTCTGGTTGGGACCACGGTCATCAGGGTGGTTCTCGGTGATGGGCAGGATGTCGGTGGGGGCGTAGATGACCGTGGACGAGGCGAAGATGTAGTGGCCGATGCGCCCCTCGAACACCTCGATCATCAGTTCCACATCGGCCGGGTGATAGGCGCTCATGTCCTGCACCACGTCGAAGCTCTCGCTGCCCAGCACCGATCGCACCTGGTCGTGGTCGGTGCGGTCGGCCACCAGCCGGCGTACCGACCGGGGAAAGTCCACCCGGGTGCGCCCTCGGTTCAGCACCGTAACCTCGTGGCCCTGCTTGACGAGTTCCATGACCAGCGAGTAACCGTTGAACTGGCTCCCGCCCATCACCAAGACCCTCATACTTGCTCCCTTATTGCTTGAAACGATCTCAGCGGCACACGCCAGCTGCGGCGAGGGCTTCTACTTCGTCGGGTGAGATCCCGAGGACTTCGCCCAACACTTCGACGGTATCGACACCGAGAAGCGGGGACGGGCCGGCGGTGCGCTTGGCGGTGCGGCTGAAGCGGATGGGATTGGCCACGTGGGTTTCTTTGCCCACTACCGGGTGCTCCAACACGTCGAGCGCGCCCCGAGCGGCCAAGTGCTCGTCTCCCAAGTGGTCGTAGGGACCCATGACTGCCATGGCCGACACCCCGGCGGCCTGTAAGCGCTCGGCCCGGTCGGCGGCCAGGCCCTGTGCCATCCAGGCCGCCACAGCGGCATCCACCGCTGCCACATCGGCCAGCCGGTCGGCGATGGCAGGCCAGCGGTTCTCCACGCCGATCACCGCGCAGCACTGCCGCCAAGACTCGTCGTCGTGGCAGGCCAGTGCCACCCAGTCGTCGTCACCGCCCGCTCGGTACACGTCGTGGGGAGCGACCGTATCGGAGCGGTTGCCTTTAGGCTCGGGGTCGGCACCGGCGGCGACCGCGCCCATGTACACCTCGCCAATGAGATAGGCGGCGGCCTCGGTCTGCGCCATGTCGATGAGCTGGCCCTGGCCGGTGCGCTGCTTGTGGTCGAGAGCGGCCAGCACCGCCACCGCCAACAGCTTGCCCGCGATATGGTCGGGGTGGTTCAGCGTGGTGCCGCACGGAAACGGCACATCGGCGTGGTTCCACAGCCAGTGGGCCCCGGCGAAGCTGGCATTGAGCGGCCCGTAGGCCGGCATCTTGCCCATCGGTCCGCCCCGGCCGTAGCCCTGCGAGCACACGTACACCAGATCGGGCCGCTTGGCCGACATGTCGTCCCACCCCAGCCCGAGCTTGTCCAGCGACCCGCCCCGCAGATTCTCGGCCACCACATCGGCGGCCATGAACAGTTCCAAGGCCAGCTCACGGCCTCGTTCGGTGGTCATGTCCAGGCCCACCGAGCGCCGCCCCCGGCTTTCGGCGTTGAACGGGAAGGCCTTGTTGAGGTCGCCCCGGCCCGCGAAGCGCAATGAGTCGGGGTGGGCCACCGATTCGATCTTGATGACATCGGCTCCCAACTCCGAGAGCATCCAGGTGCCCTCGGGCACCACTGCGGCCATGCCGAACTCCACCACCCGCACCCCGGCCAGCAATTGGCTGTTGTCGGCCGGGCCGTTGGAGGGGCCAAGTGCCCACGGATTGTCGGCGGGACGGGCATTGAACCCGACTCGCTCGTCATTTTCCCGTGGTGCCGATTTGCGCACTCCGGCCGGGGTGCCCGACAGCTTCCAGGGGGCATCTGGCATTGCCAACCCCTCCGAGCCGTCCACGTCGTAGCGGAAGAACCCCCGACCAGCCACTTGCGGATGGGCGGCGAACTCGCTGGGCGACTGGATCACGCCGATGGTGGTGCCCGCGGCCAGACCGTGCTCGAACAGATCGGTTCGGTCTCGCTGCGACGTGATCGCGTCGGCCACCATGTGGATGACGTCTCGATTCCTCCCTCGGAATACCCCGTCGGCCCACTCCGGACCGGTCAAAGCGTCGGGGTTGCCCAGCACTTCCACAAAGCCGGTCCACTGGTAGGGCGTGCCGATCACCGTGCGCACCCAGCCGTCGCGGGCCGGAAAGATCCAGTAGTTCCCATCGGCGTTGCGACGGCCTTCATCGGGTAGCTCGGGGAAGTGGCGCACATAGTCGGGAATGAGCACCGACCAGGGGTTGAGCCCGGACAAGGCCGCCTCCTGAGCGCTGATCTCCACCACTTGGCCGTGGCCGTGGCGGCGGCGATCCATCACCGCAGCCAGCCCGCCAAGTGCGCCGAACACCGAAGCGCAGTCATGGGCCATATAGCCGGGATGCCAACACGGCGACTTCTCCCGAAAGCCCGACAGGAAGTGCCCACCCGACGAGGCGAATGCCGGTAGCGGCTCCAGCTTCCAGTCTGAACGGGGTCCGGTGAGGCCCATGTCGGTGAGTGCCACGACGACGAGGGAGGGATGGCGATCGGCCAGGTTCTCGAGATCGAGTCCGCTGTTGTCGATGAGCAGGTCGGCGGCTGACGTCAACTCTTCAAATTCGGTGAGATCGCCGGCTGCCTTGTTGGCGTTGCGGTGGGCGTGGACCAGATCGTCAGGATCGGGAACCGGCGGCACCCGGATCACCTCGGCCCCCAGATCACCCAGGATCCGACCGCAAAGCGCGCCGCGCATATCGGTGTGATCCACCACCCGCAGACCGCTCAGCGCGCCGGGTGCCATGCCTGGGCTTGAGGTCATCGGATACGGGGCTCGATGCGCGTCTGCTCCTTGATGCCCCGGGCCTTCTCGGTGATCTCCTCCTCAGCCCCGGCCAAACTCAAGAAGGCCACTCCGCTGTTCATGGCGTTGGCCAGTGTGGTGTACTGCGCCGTCCACAACCCCTTCATGGTTGCTTCGATGGCCAGCCGTTCGGGGGCCGACGCTATGGCCTCGGCGCACCAGCGGGCCGTGTCCATCAGGTCGTCCAGCGGCACCACTTCCTGCACCAGCCCGATCTGGAAGGCTCGCTGGGCCGACATGCGCTCGTGGCGCCCGAGCAGCGACATCCGCATCACCTCTCCCAACGGCATCCGCTGGAGCATGAACATGGGCTCGTTCACCGCGGGCATGCCGTGGCTCACATGGGGGTCGAAGAAAGTGGCGTTGTCGGAGGCGATGATGAATTCCACCTCCCCCAACAGGTAGAAGGCGCCCCCTGCGGCCATGCCGTTGACCGCGGCGATCACCGGGCGCCAATAGTCATTGGATTTGGGGCCGACAGTGGAGATCGGGTCGTCGACCATGAACGGCGAGGCCGGCTGTTTCCATGAGCCGGTGATATCCACCCCAGTGCTGAAAGCTCGCTCGCCGGTGGCGGTGAGGATCACGCACCGCACGTCGTCGTTGTAGCGAAGATGGGCCCACGCGGCCCGGAGCTCTTCGCAAGAGGTGTTGTCCATGGCGTTGAGCCGCTCGGGCCGGTTCAACGTGATCACCGCCACCCCGTCGGACTCCTCGTACAGCAGGTTCTCATAGCTTGGCACGGCCCGAAGCGTAGTCCTGACAATGCGACCTCATGGAAGGGCAGAACTAGAGTCGCCGCCCAAGACACCTGCGAGATGCTCAAGAAGCGGAGTTTGAAATGGACATCGGAAGTATCGGATTGTGGCAGGGCGTGCTCGACCAGCGGCCCTCAAGCGAAGTTCGGGAAATCGTGGCCGAGCTGGAAGAACTGGGCTGGCCCACGCTGTGGATCCCCGAGGCAGTAGGCCGCGATCCCTTTGTGTCGGCGTCGGTGATGCTAGGGGCCACCAGCACGCTGAAGATCGCCACCGGGATCGTGCAGATCCATGCCCGCCACCCCATGACCACCGCGGCGGCCCAGAAGACGGTGGCCGAGGCGTACGACAACCGGTTCTTGCTGGGCATCGGCGTGAGCCACGGCCCGTTCATCGAGGGCATTCGCAACCTGGACTACTCCAAGCCCTACTCCTTTATGGTCGAGTACCTCGACGCCATGGAAGGGGCCATGTTCATGGCCCTCGGCCCCGAGGAGAACCCCCCGCTGGTGCTGGCCGCACTGGGCCCCAAGATGCTGGCGCTGGCCGCCGAGCGCACCGCTGGCGCCCACCCCTACTTCGTGCCCCCCGAGCACACCGCCCTGGCCCGGGAGATCATGGGACCCGACGCCCTTTTGGCCCCTGAGCAGAAGGTGTGCCTGGAGACCGATGCCGACGCCGCTCGGGCGCTGGCCCGGGAGAACATGGCCCTCTACATGGGGCTGCCCAACTACGTGAACAACCTCCACCGGCTGGGGTTCACCGAGGCCGACACCACGTATCTGACCGACCGGCTGGTGGACGCAGTGGTGGCCTGGGGAGATCTGGATGTCATCCGGGCCCGCATCCAGGCCCATCACGACGCCGGTGCCGACCACGTAGCTGTTCAGGTACTCAGCCCCCGCGGCGAGCTGCCTCTGGCCCAATGGCGAACCCTGGCCGACGCCCTTCTATAGTTCGTCGGCGAAGCTCCTACGAATGGACGAGGGGCTCGACAGCACGAGGGGTTCGACATCATGAGCAGACTTTGCGAAGGACGAGTTGCAGTCATCACCGGCGCGGGACGGGGTATCGGGCGGGAATACGCCCTGATGCTGGCCCAGCACGGCGCCAAGGTTGTGGTGAACGACTTGGGCGCCGACCCCGATGGCCGCGGCGGCGACGCCGGACCCGCCGGCGAAGTGGTCGAGGAGATTCGGGCCATGGGCGGCGAGGCAGTTGTCAACGGCGCCGATGTCAGCGACTTCGACGCCGCCCGGGACATGATCCACCAGGCCATCGACACATTTGGGACGCTGGACATCCTCATCAACAACGCCGGCATCCTGCGGGATCGCATGGTGTTCTCCATGAGCGAGTCCGACTGGGATGCCGTGGTGCAAGTACACCTCAAGGGCACCTTCGCCCCGGTCCACCACGCCGCCGCCTGGTGGCGGGAGCAAACCAAGGCCGGGCAGAGCTTCCAAGCCCGAATCATCAATACGGCATCTCCATCGGGCATATTCGGCAATGTGGGCCAAACCAACTACGGCGCGGCAAAGGCGGGAATCGCCGCCTTCACGGTGATCTCGGCCATGGAGCTGGTTCGCTACGGCATCACCGTGAACTGCATCGCCCCCAGCGCCCTGACCCGACTGACCGCCCCGCTGATGGGCGGCGCCGACATCTCCGAAGAAATCCAGGAGACCATGTCCCCCACATGGATCGCCCCCATCGTCACCTGGCTATGCAGCCCCGAAGCGGACAACGTGACCGGTCGAGTGTGGGTGGTGGGCAACGGCCGTTTGGGTATCGCCGAGGGTTGGGCCCTTGGCCCCAACGTGCCCCTCGAGTCCCAAGACCCCATAACCTTGCATCCAGTAGTGGCCGATCTGATGGCTAAGGCTGAGCTAAATGCCGATATGAGCGGGGTTCCCACCGACGGGCCAGGCCGTCCAAGCAACAGCATCTGAGTCAGAGTCGCTGGATAAACCAGGGAAGGGCCGGGGGGTGGCCCGGCTCAGGGCGCCCGCCGCCCGGACTCCATGGAGGACGGCGGGCTGGGCCGGGACAGGACCCGCCGGCCCGGTTAAGCGCTAACGACCCGGCAGCGGATCTCGGGCTCGATGTCCGCCCCCACCCAGCGCAGGGCCAGGCCGCCTCGGGCGTGACCCGCGGTATCCAGCCAGTTGGGATGGCCGGGATCGCGCCGGGCCACCACCACCCGCACGGTGCCGTCGTCCTCAACCACCGCGGTGTGGTGATTCAGGCTGGTCCGGTAATACTCGAAGTCCAATGACTCCAACCAGTGGTTGCCGAGCTGGATGTTCCAGTACTCGCACTCGGGGGGCTCGAACTCGATGATCCAGGCCTCGTCGGGACCCAGATCGTAGTAGCCGTAGTTGTACGAGGTGTCGGGATCGCCCTGGGCGAAGGCCAGAAGCTGGGGATCGATAGGCCGAACTTCATGAGTATGGGCGACGAAGCTGGCCGTCCAGCCTAAGAACTGGCCCACCACCGCGGCCACGGTGAAACCGGTCCGGCCCAGAGCCCCGGCCAACCGCTCGGGATCAATTGGCTCAGGCGGGCTACCGGCATCGGTCCGCTCCAACGTCAACTCGGCGGGGGTCTGATTGGGCCGGTCCAGCAATGTCTGGCGGACGTTCAGCGAGTTGGTGCCATCCTTCATGGCCAGCCACGGCCCCGAGTGGGGTTCAGTGCTGATGGCCACCTCAAAGCAGCCGTCGTCGTCCAAAGCAAGTTCTTCGGTGGTCAGGTAGCTGTCGCGGATCAGCCCTTCGGGAGTACCCAAGCCACCGCTGAACGCCCCCATCCGGATGGAGTGGGCGTCGTTGAGTCGGCCCCGTAGCCGGTAGTCGAAGCGGGGCGACAACCGAGCACCTCCATAGGCGTAATCGGGGTTGTCCAGGCCGATCTTGACCCCCGACTGGTTGAGCATGGCCCGGGCCGGGTCGGATTCCTCCACGTTGGCCTTCAGAAAATTGGCGGCCAGGCGGGTTACGTAGCGCAACCCCTCGGCCCGGTCGAAGTCGTCGTCGGGGGAAGCGTCGAGCACTTGGCGGCCCGCATCCCGCAGGGCGTCGCAGAACTCCTCCCAAGAATTGGCCAGATCGATTTCGCTCATTCCACCGCCACCCCGCAAGCCTTGATGTAGTCGGCGTAGCGCTCGTGGATCACCTCGGCCCTTAAGCCGTATTGGTCGGGGCTGTAGTCGTGAACGCCGTGCTCGCCCTTGGGGTGGTCGGCGGCCCACTGGGCCACCGACTGTTCGGCAGCAGCGTCGTATTGGTAGCCGAACCGATCGCAGATAGCAGCCACGCTGCCCAGCGGGTCGGACTGGAAGTCGGCAAAGTGGAGGTCGTAGAACCGGTCCTCGCGCCCGGCTCGGGCGGCCAACAACCGCTCTATACCCCGCGCCCACAGTTCGGTTTGCTCCGCACCGTGGGCGATGTTGTCGGGATGCTCTTCGAACCCCTGGCGGCTGACCGCAGTGAGGCTGCACACCGAGGCCACCGCCTTCAGCGGGTCGCGGTGGGTCATCACAACGTTGGCGTCGGGGTAGGTGGCAAACAGCGCATCGGGGGCGAACAAGTGGCTGGGGTCCTTCAACAGCCAGCAAGTGTCAGGTTCATCCACCCCGATCAGCCCGATGCTTCGGCGGTGCCGGGCGTAGGCCGGGCCCATGTCGCAGGCCGCCCACCAGGCGGAATAGGTGGGGATGCGGAACAAACACTCAAACGTCACGCTGGCAAACGAGTGGCGGAATATGTTCCAGCACTCGTCCACGAGCTCGGCCGACTGGAAGTGGATGGTGGACTGGTCCGGATTCATCTCAGCCATGGCGTCCATCTTGGCCTTGCAACTGACGTAGTCATCGATCTGCTCCCACTGCTTGCGGGGCGGGCGGGGCTGGGGCATCTCGGCCAGCCACAGCTCCAATCCCTGGAAATGGGGGCTGGCCTCCATCAGCTGGTGCAAGGCGGTGGTACCGGTGCGGGGCAGGCCGATGATGACCAAAGGGCGCTCCACATTGATGTCGGCTGCCTCCGGCCGGGCCTTCAGCCCGGCTTCGGCCTTGAGGCGTCCCATCAGGGCCCCGATGGCGATCTCACCGATGGCAAAGCGGCCGATGTCGGTCATGCCGGCCTCGGCCTCCAGCGATTCCTCCAGTACGGTCAGGCCTTCGAGATAGTCGTCTCGACCGAAGTCGTCGAGCCCGGACCGCTCGATCGCGGCGTCGTGCCATTGTTCGATTTGGCTCATTGGGCTGCCTCCTTCAGTTGCTGGCCGAACGCGGCCATCGTCTCGGCGGTGTCGGAAAAGAACAGGAACGAGGGAACGATGAGGCGGTCGCCTCCCAGCTCGGCTACCTCCTGTATCAGCCCGGCGGGATCGTCCATAGGCGTGTTGGGCAACCCCACGGTGATTTCGATGCTCTCTGGATCCCGGTTCGCCGCGGCGGCTGTTTGGCGCATCTCGTCGATGAGCTCGGCCATCGACACCCCTTCTCGGGGCCCCGGCCAGAAGCCGTCGCCCAGCCGCCCCGCCCGGCGGGCCGCAGCCCGCGAGTGGCCGCCAATCACGATGGGCACCCGGCCGTTGGCCGGCTTGGGGTTCACGCTGACCCCGGAGAACGAAGCGTGATCGCTGTCAAACGAGGTGCTGTCTGCATCCCACAGCGCTCGCATGGCTCCGATGTAGTCGTCGGTGCGCTGGCCCCGGCGCTCCCAGGGGATGCCCAGCGCCTCGAACTCTTCTTTGAGCCAACCCACTCCCACTCCGAGGATGACCCGACCACCCGACATGGAGTCCAGGGTGCCCAGCGACTTGGCCAGCACCACCGGGTTGCGCTGGGGCAGGATCAAGATGCCCGTCCCCAACCGCAGGCTCGTGGTGGCCGACGCCACCCAAGTCAGCCAGATCAGCGGGTCGGGCATAGGGGAGTCGGGAGTCATCGCCATCTTGCCCGACGGGTCGTAGGGGTACTGCGAGGCGTACTCGTCGGGGTACACCACATGCTCCACAGTCCAAACCGAGTCGAACCCGGCGGCCTCCGCCGCCTGTCCGAATTCCACCGCGCCCTCAGCGGAGGTCCAGTGGAGGATGTTTGCGAAACCAATCCCGAACTTCATGGCCCGCAAGAGTAGGCCAACCGCTAGCTGGCTGACTTCATGGCCGACCAGACCTTTTCGGGGGACGCGGGCATGTCGAGGTGGCGGATGCCGAGATGGGAGAGGGCGTCGACCACCGCGTTCTGCACTGCCGGGGTCGAGCCCACCGTGCCCGACTCGCCGATGCCCTTGGCCCCCAATGGGTTGAGCGGGGTGGGGGTGACCGACTCGTGAATCTCGAAGCTGGGCAGCTCGGTGGTGGAGATCACGCCGTAGTCGGTGAAGTTGGAGGTGAGCAGGTTGCCGTCGGGGTCGTAGTGAACCTCTTCGATCAGGGCTTGGGCCGCGCCGGCGGCCAGTCCGCCGTGGATCTGGCCGTGGGCTAGCAATGGGTTCAAGAGGGTACCGGCGTCGTCCACCGCCACCAGCCGCTCCAAGGTCACTTCGCCGGTATCGGCGTCTACCTCCACTACCGCCACATGGGTACCGAATGGGAAGGTGGCGCCGTGCTGCTCGAAGTCGTTCTCCACGAACAGGGTCTCTGAACTCGCCGCGGCCACATCGGCCCAACCAGCAGACCGGGCCGGGGTGCCGACCACGTGGAACTGCCCGGTCTCTGAGTCGAGCACCACATCGGCAGGCGCAGCCTCCAAGAGATCGGCCACCAGCGGGCGAGCCGCTTCGATGAGCTTCTCGGAGGCATTGAGTAAGGCCGAGCCGGCGATCTGAGCGGTGCGGGAGCCTCCGGTGATGTCGCTGGAGGGGATCTCGTCGGTGTCGCCGTGGATCATCTCGATCCGGTCCATGTCTATGCCCAGAGTGTCGGCCACCACCATCGACAGTGTGGTCACGTGGCCCTGACCGAAGGGAGTGGCCCCAGTGCGGGCCAGCACCGTGCCGTCGACTCGCAGCTCCAGGCTTCCCGTCTCCGTGCAGACCGGGCCCATGGGCGAGGTGACCTCCACATAGGTGGCCACTCCGATACCCAGCTGCCGATTGTCGCCCTGCTCGCGGCGGGCCGCCTGCTCGGCTCGCAGGCCCTCGTAATCGGCGGCTTGCAGCGCAGCCTCCAGAGAGGCCCGGTAATCCCCCGAGTCATAGGCCGCTCCGGTGGGTGTTGTGAGGGGAAAGGCGTCAGGGGCTATGTAGTTGCGCCGGCGAAGCTCAGCCGGGTCCATGCCGATCTCAACGGCGAACAGGTCTACGGCCCTCTCGATGGCCGCAGTGGCCTCGGGGCGACCGGCTCCTCGGAATGCGTTGACCGGGGCGGTGTTGGTGGCCACCGCGGTGGCCGACCAGGCCACTTTGGCAATGTCGTAGTTGCCGCAGGCCATGAGCCCGGTGAACGTGGGCAGCAGAGCCCCCACGCCGGGATAGGCCCCGGCATCGGCCAGCATGTCCAGGCGGTAATGGGTGAAGCGGCCATCGGCGGTGCCCCCCAAGGTGACGGTCTGGAACTGGGCTCGGCTGTGGCCCAGCGACTGGAGGCTCTCGGTGCGGGTCTCGGCCCAGCGCATCGGGCGACCCGCCCGTCGGGCCAGCCACCCCAATAGGCACTCCTCAGCACCAGGGCTGGCCTTGGTCCCGAAGCCGCCGCCGACATCGGGGATGATCACCCGCACCTGTGATGGGTCCAACCCCAATGCCCCGGCGATGGCTCCTTGAGCGGTGTGGGGGCCCTGGGTGCTCGACCAACAGGTGAGGCGCCCGTCCTCTCCCCATACCGCGGCGGCTACTCGGCCCTCGATAGGGCTGGCGTAGATCTTGGAGTTGACGATTCGATGGGTGATCACCACTTCGCACTCGCTGAAGTCCACTTCGGCGGTCGGGGGCAGAGCTATGGCCACGTTGGACTCAGCATCGTCAAACAGCTTGGGGCCGTCGGCGGCAGTCTCGGCATCGACCACTGCGGTCAGCGGGTCGTAGTCGGCCCACACCGCTTCGGCGGCATCGGTGGCCTGCTCAACGGTCTCGGCCACCACCGCGGCAATGGCCTCGCCCACAAAACGCACCTTCCCGGTGGCCAGCAGCGGGCGACACATTGCCGCGTCGCCTGCCATCGGCGGGCGGGGAGCCAGATCCAGATCATCGCCGGTCACCACGTCGAGCACGCCAGGCATTTTTCGGGCCTCGCTGGTCTCCACCGACAGCAGCCGGGCATGGGCCACCGGCGAGCGAACGAACACCACGTGGGCCGCCCCCTCCATGGGGATGTCGGCCACGTAGGTGCCCCCGTCGGTCAGCATCCGGGGATCTTCCACCCGCCTCACCTCGTTGCCCAAAATGCTCATGGGCGGGAAGCGTAGCCGGGACCGCTCCGGCAATTGCTGCTACTGCGGAAGCGACCGGCGCCACGCCTGGGCGTCTTTGCCCATCGGTGTGGAAGGGGCCCGGTCGGTGAACGGCCACAGCTCCTCGGCGATGCTCCGCCAGTTGGCGGTGGCGCCAAGCTGGGCGAACAGCGAGATCAGCCCGAGGTTGATCCGCTGAAGCACTACCAGCGAGGGCGGCACGTTGAGGACCTTCTTCAGCTCGGCGTGCTCGCCGGAGGCGTTGAAGATGGCCCTCACCCCCGCGGCGGCGTATTCCGGGGTGAAGGTCCGGGTCTCATCGGTCAGCACGAACTCGTAGAAGTGGGTGAAGAACGCCTCCACCTCGTTGTCGCTAAACGGGGCATTGGGCGGCAGCAACCCGGCAGCCACTAGCTCGGCCCGGAATCGGGGGATATCCCGGTCGATCACCATGGCGATGAGCATCCGCTCGAACTGGTCGGTCTCGTCGGTGGTAAACCGCTTGACCAGCCCGAAGTCCAAGAAGGTCACCGAGCCGTCGGGACCGAAGAGGTAGTTCCCGGGGTGGGGATCACCGTTGAACGCCCATAAGCGGTAGATCGACCCGATCGAAAAGCGATAGACGGTCTCAGCTACCCGATTGCGCTGATCCTGGGGCCAGCCCAGCACCTGCTCGTAGGTGGCCCCTGTGGCCAATTCGGTGGTGAGCACCCGGGCAGAGCTCAAGTCGTCGTATACCTCGGGAATAGAGATGTAGGGGTGGCCCCGGTAGTGGTCGGCGAACAGGCGCTGGTTCGACGCCTCGTGCTCGTAATCGAGCTCTTCGGTCAGCCGCTGGCGCAGCTCGTCCACGATGGGGGCGGGGTCGAGGCCGGGAAACAGCACCGAGAGCGCCCGGAACACCATCCGGGCCGACCCCAAGTCGGCGGCAATGGCCTCCGCCACCCCGGGGTACTGGATCTTGACCGCGCAAGCCCGGCCGTCGGGGGTGATGGCCCGGTGGACCTGGCCGATGGACGCCGCCGCAATGGGCACCGGGTCCCACTCCTCGAACAGCTCGTCGGGCGAGGCGCCGAGTTCGGCAACCACCACCGACTCAGCCAGGGCCGGGCTCATCGGCGGGGCATTGGCCTGAAGCTGGGCCAATGACGCCCGGGTGGACTCGGGGAGGCCCACATCCAAATAGCTGGCCATTTGGCCGATCTTCATCAGCGCGCCCTTCATGTTCCCCAGCACTTCCACCACGTCGGCCGCCGTGCACAGCTCCCGCTCTGCTTCGAGGGCCTCTGACCGCCGAGCGTCGGCGAACACCTGCCGGGCCCTGGCCATCGCCCAGCGTCTCCCGCTGCGAGCCCCTAGCCCGGCCATTTTGGCCGTACGCCCCAGCCGTCCCCGCCGGGGCACCGCTCCCCGACCGCGCCTGTCTGCCACCCCGCCGAAAATACCGGCCCCACCACCGCCGCTGGCACCTTTGACGAAGATCGCCGGATGAGGAATTGTCCGGCTGGATTCTGCGATTTCACGGGACAGCAACCGGTGAAGCGGTGTATCGTGAAGTGGAACAGTTCCGCTATGCGGCACAGGAGCAGTCGCCCTCTGAGCCGCTTCAATTCGTCCGCAGAGCAACCACGGAGTCCGAGTCATGCGAATCCTCTTTGCTGACAGCTTGGCCGAAAGCGCTATTGAGCGGCTCCGGAATGGCGGCGACGAGTGCGTGGTCGAGCCTTCGTTGACGGCCGAGAGCCTGCCCAAGCACATTGCCGGTTTCGATGTGCTGGTGGTGCGCAGCACCGAGGTCACCGCGGCGGCTCTGGAAGCCGCCGACCGTCTCGGCCTGGTGGTGCGGGCCGGGGCGGGAACCAACACCATCGCCGCCGATCGAGCCGCCGAGCTGGGGATCTTCGTTTGCAACGTGCCTGGTCGCAACGCCATCGCCGTGGCTGAACTGGCCATCGGGCTGATGTTCGCCATCGACCGCCATATAGCCCCCGCCACCGCCGATCTTCGAGCCGGTGACTGGAACAAACAGGCCTACAGCAAGGCAAGAGGACTCTTTGGCGCCACCCTGGGCATTATCGGCATGGGCGCAATCGGTATCGAAGTGGCCCAGCGGGCCAGCGCATGTGGCCTGCGGGTCATCACCGAGCCCCGAGACGATCGCCCCCGAGAGGCGCGACGCCGAATGGCTGACCTCGGCGTGGAGGAAGTGGCCGACCGGGCTGCACTGCTGGCCGCCAGCGATATCGTGTCGCTGCACGTGCCCGGCGGCGAAGAGACCGTCGGAATGGTTGATGCCGAATTCTTGGCCGCTATGAAGCCCAATGCGGTGCTCATCAACACCAGCCGGGGTGAGGTGGTGGACGAGGCTGCTTTGTTGGCCGCGCTCGACGGCACCGACCTGCGGGCCGGGCTCGACGTGTTCGCCGGGGAGCCCTCAGGGGGCTCCGGCCAGTTCAGCTGCGACCTGGCCCGCCACCCAAAGGTGACCGCAACCCACCACATCGGAGCCTCCACCGAACAGGCCCAGATGGCGGTGGCCGAAGGAACCGCGGAGGTGATCGAGGCCTATCGCAGCGGGATGGTGCTGGATTGCGTCAACCTTGAGCGGGTTCCCAACCGAACCGCCACGCTGAGCGTCCGCCACCTCGACCGGGTGGGAGTATTGGCATGCGTGCTTCAGGAGTTGAGCCGGCAGCACGTGAACGTGGCCAACATGCAGAACCGGATCTTTTCCGGCTCCCAAGCGGCGGTGGCCATAATCGAAGTGGCCGGGACGATCGACGACGACCTGCTAGGCACTCTCGGTTCCATTGAGCATGTGATTTGCGCATCGGTGCTCGACACCCATCCGGCAGCGTCCCAGTGACCAACGCACACCCAAGCGACGTCGACCAAGCATTGAGCGAGCCACTGGTCGCGCCCTTTGCCGGTTGGGTAGTGCATCCCGATTGGGCCGAGCGGGTGATCAGCCGGGCATACGACAATCTCTCGCCATTGCAGCGCCAGTCCCTGGTGGCATCGAACCCCTACAGCTACATGAACGTCACCAGAAGCCGGGAGGATCTCTTCGACAACGCCGACCTCTCGCATGACGATTTGGTTGCGCAGGGCGCCGCTGCCCTCACCCGGTTGCTAGACGCCAACGCATTCGTCCCCACTGGGCGACCAGCCCTCTATCTTTACCGCCTGACCCACAAGCAGGGCATGCAAACCGGGGTGGTGTGCACCGTGCCGGTGCAGGGCTTTGACGACGGGCGCATTCGCATACACGAAAACGTTCACGACGAGCGGGCTGACTTGCTCACCACCCACCTTCAAGGCGTGGGCGCCACCTCAAGCCCGGTGGCCATGGCCGTTCGATCTACCGCGGAGCTATACAACCAGCTGTTTGACATCACCGCCGCCGCGCCTGCCGATCTGGAGTTCGGATCCACCACGGTGCGGCATCAGGTGTGGACGGTTCCGCACGACTACATAGAGTCGTTGGCTGCGGCCTTTGACAACCAGGTGTTGTACGTGACCGACGGCCACCACCGCTCGGCCGCCGCGGTGCGAGCCTGGGCCGCCGAGCCGACCAACCCGGCACTGGCTCGGACATTGGCCGTGGTATTCCCCGATGAACAGCTCCAAGTGCAGGCCTTCCACCGACTGGCCGTCGATCAGCACAACCGCGGCATCGAAGACTGCCTGGCTGCACTCGACGATGTGACGGAGGTGACGCCGGTTTTCTCCTCTCGGCAAGCCCGCCCTCCGCAAAGGGGGGTGGTCGGACTCTATCTGAGGGGTTCATGGCACCAACTGAAGTTGCCTCCGGCAGTTGGCAACGGAGCGGTGAACGGCCTTGACGTGGAGCGGCTTCGGCGATCCATTCTGAGCCCCGTGCTGGGCGCCGACGAGCTGACCCAGCCCGGAGCAGTGGAGTACCTCCCGGCCTCGCTCGGCTTCGACGAGCTGGCCCGCCGGTGCGATGCCGAGAACCGAGTGGGGTTCGCGCTGCACCCCATGACGGTGCGGGAGCTGATGGCGGTGGCCGACGAGAACGGGCTCATGCCGCCCAAGTCGAGCTTCTTCGCCCCCAAGCCCCGCTCCGGCGTATTCCTGCGGATCTTGGGTCGGGGCGCTACCTCCCATCTTCCCGCGTCCTGACAAAGCGGGTACCGTTGTCGCCGTGTTGATCTCGTCGGACTCCCACGTTGTCGAACCGGGTGATATGTGGCTGGAGCGCCTGCCCAAGCACCTGCGGGACCGGGCGCCCCGAGCGGTACAGGATCCCGAGAACCACTACTGGTATTTCGAGGCCCCGGAGATGGGTCGGGGGGTAAACCTCACGCTTTCCCGCAATGCCGGAATTTCCACCCAGGAAGTGGACGCCGCCTTGGCCGCCGATCCCGATGCCTGGGTCGGAGCCACGGGCGGGCACGATCCGGTGACCCGGCTGGCTGACATGTGGGTGGACGACACGGTGGCTGAAGTGGTCTATCCCACCGCTGGCCTTTCGCTTCTCCAGTACGACGATGTCGAGCTTCAGCTGGCCTGCATCCAGGTATACAACGACTGGCTAGCCGAGTTCTGCGCGGTGGACTCCGACCGGATCATTGGCATCGCCATGATCCCCACCTGGGACATCGACGTGGGCGTGGCCGAGCTCAATCGCTGCGGCGACATGGGTCTCCGGGGCGCCATCATCTGGAGTTCGCCGCCCGCCACCCGGGAGTACAGCTTCTTCTCCAACTGCTACGAGCCGCTGTGGGCCACCGCCGCCGAGCGGTCCATGCCGATCTCCATCCACATCTTCGGTGGCCACCAAACGAAGGGCATCAACAACTACGGCGTCACCGTGGAGGGCACCTACTATTTCGGGATCACGGCGCGCGATGAGCTGGCCCACACCACAGCCGAGATGATCGCCGCGGGCGTGTTCGAGCGCCACCCCAACCTGCGGATCGTGGCTGCCGAGGGGGGCATCGACTACGCCGCCCGGCTGGAGCAGAGACTCGACGTCACCTACAGCGGCGCTTGGGGGCGAATCGACGACACGCTGACCATGAAGCCGTCGGAGTACTTCCGGCGCAACGTTTACCTCACCTACATCGAAGACCCCATCGGGCTGAACAATCTCAGGTTCACCGGCAGCGACCATTTCATGTGGTCCAGCGACTACCCCCACGGCGCAGCCACCTGGCCCCGATCCCGCGAGTTCGCCACCAATGAGTTCAACGAGGCCGGTGTGAGCGAGGCCGACCGGCGCAAGCTCACCCTCACCAACGTGGCCGAGTTGTACGGCATCGACTTGGAGACGGTGAGCCAGCGATCTCCGGTCATCGCCGACCAAGTGGCGGTGGCTCCAGCGGCTAACTGATCGGCAGCTTTCGAGAATCAGACGGCGGCGCGGGCGGTTGCTTGTTGATGAGGTGGGTGGCGGCCGACTCGAAGTAGTCCAGCATGGCAGTGTGGATTTCCTCAGGCAGTTCTGCCGCAGCCAGCGATACCCGCATGTGGCCCATCCAGGCATCTCGCTCGGCACCGCCGATTTCAAACGGTGCGTGGCGCATTCGGAGCCGAGGATGGCCCCGCTCAGCGCTGTAGTACGGGGGTCCACCCCAATACTGGGCCAAGAACCCGGCCAGTCGATGCCGGGCAGGGCCCAGATCCTCGGGATACAAGGGCCGGAGCACCGGGTCATCGGCCACCCCGTCGTAGAAGCGGTCAACCAGCTGGTCGAAGAAAGCCTGACCGCCCACTGCGTCGTACACCGACTGCTCCACACGCGTAGCGTATTGCGGCATGTCAGCGGTCATCTTCTTGAGGCACGCCAAGTCGGACTGGAACGCCGGCACAGACGACGACCTCAGTCGACCGCTGGCCGAACGCGGCCTCCGTGCAGCAGCAGCCGTCGGCACCTTTCTTGCCGAGGCCGGTCATGTACCGAATTTGGCTTTGTGCTCGCCAGCTACTCGGGCCCGCCAAACATTTGAATTGGCGGTGGCTGCCGGCAATTGGACCTGTCCGATCGAGACCGCCGACGAGCTCTACTACGGCTCGGTCGATCACATGGTCGCTCTGGCCTGTCGACGGCAGGTTCCGGTGCTCATGCTGGTCGGGCATGAGCCAACAATGTCCAGCGCTCTGGGGTACTTGACGGGAGCTGATCTGCGCATGCCCACCGGCGCCATCGCCCGGGTGAATCTCAACCTCGACAACTCCGGCGAACTGGAGTGGCTCATCCCCCCACGCCTGCTCACCGACCGAAAGTGACCTTTCAGTCGCCCTCCTGCTCCGTCAATTCCGGTGCGGCCGGCTCGGCTGTGGCCTCGACCAACTCTTGAGCTGCGACGGGCCGAGCGATCGCCTCTACGGAGGTGGCTGACTCGATCTGCTTGCCGCCAGCGACCACACCCCAGTCTTCAAATTTCCGGGCTCGGGGAAGCACCCGGCCTTCCAGCGAACCAATGCTCCTGTTGTAGGCATCAACCGCTCTACTCAGCCCTTTGCCCACGCCATCGACGTGGCCAGCATAGACCCTCAGACTGTCGTACAGATCGGCAGCCCCGTCGGCGATCTTCTGGGCATTTTCCTGAAGATCCTGCTGCTGCCATGCCACTGCCACAGTGCGCAGGAAAGCCAGCAACAAGCCAGGAGTGGCGATGAGCACCCGGTGCTTCTGCCAGGCGTCTTCCCACAGCGTGGGCTTCACGTCCATGGCTGCGTCCAGAATGGGCTCGGCGGGCACGAACATCACCACAAAGTCGGGCGACCCGTCCACCGCCGAGGCGTAGTCCCGGTCGCCCAAAGTCTTGGCGTGACCCAAGAGTGTGTTGGCGTGGCTGTTCAACAATTCGCTCTGGCGCTGTTCATCATCGGAGTGGTGCGCGTCGAGGTAGGAACTCAACGGAGTCTTGGCGTCGATAACCACCTCCAGACCGCCGGGAATGTGGACCACCGCATCGGGTCTTCCCCGGCCTTCGCCTAACTCGATGGTGTCCTGCTCGACGAAATCGATGCGCTCACTCAACCCGGACAACTCCAGGATGTTGCGGAGTTGCTGCTCCCCCCATTGCCCTCGTATCTGCGGAGACCGCAGAGCCTCGCTGAGTCCCTGAGCCGTGTCCCGCAATTGGCCAACCTGGTTCCGCAGCACGTCGTAGGCCCCTTTGCGGTCTTTCTCCATCTCCGTGACCTGCTTCTCGAACTTGTCCAGGTTTTCCTTGACCGGCTTGACCAGCTCGTCAATGGCCTTCTGGCGTTTCTCTAGGTCGGTGTCGCTGAGCTTGCGCTGGTTTTCGAATTGCTCTTTGGCCTGCTCTAAGAAGGTCGCGCTGTTGGCCTTGGTCACATCGGCTGCAATGCCCTTGAACTGGGTCTCTATCTGCTTGCGTGCCTCAGCTAGCTCCTCGGAGCGAGCCTGGTGGTCGGCCTTGACCGCGGCCAACTCATTCCGGACTGCGTCACGCTCGCCCCGCACATCTTTCAACTCATTCCGGACTGCGTCACGCTCGCCCCGGACCTCGCCGAGCTGGGCATCGCGCTCAGTCAACTGGACCTCCAACTGAGCCGCCCGAGTCCTCGAGTCGTCAGCTCCACCCGCAATGCCAGCAAGGCGCCACCGCTGCACCATGATGGCCAGCGCGACCACTGCGACTGCAACAACGATGAGAAGAACAATCTCCATAGGCACGCATCCTAGAAACCCTCGGTGACAGTTTCCGGCCAAGGCCTCAACCAGCAGCTTGGCCTAACCTGCAACTCGCCCGCCCATCGAAGAGGAGGCTCTAAGTGACCCAGATGAACGAGCTCGGCTTCTACACGCTGGCCGGGGCGCCGGAATCGCCTCGGGAGCTGATCGACGAGGTGCGCGAGGCCGAGGAGTTGGGCATTGGCAATGTGTTCATCAGCGAGCGGTTCAACATCAAAGAGGCCGCCACCTTGTCGGGCGCGGTAGGTGTGGCCGCCGAGAGCATGGGCATCGCCACTGCGGCCACCAATCACCACACCCGCCATCCCGTGGTGACCGCGGCCTACGCCATGACCATGCACAAGCTCACCGGCGGGCGCTTCTGCCTGGGTTTAGGCCGGGGCGTCGACCGCCTCTCCCAAGCCTTTGGCCTGCCTCCCATCACCACCGCCCAAATGGAGGACTTCGTGGGCATCATGCGCCGGCTGTGGCAGGGCGAGGCCATCTTCAATCATGAAGGCCCGGTTGGGAACTATCCGGTGTTGACCCTCATGGGAGCAAGCAGCGAGCACATCCCCATGGCCCTCACCGCCTTCGGCCCCAACTCCCTGGCCTTGGGCGGGCGCTGTTTCGACGCGGTGGTGCTGCACACGTTTTTCACCGACGAGACCACCGCCCGGGTGGTGGGCGATGTCAAGCGAGCCGCTGAGGAAGCGGGGCGCGACCCTGCTTCTGTGAAAGTGTGGAGTTGCTTCGCCACCATCGGCGACCACCTGCCCGAAGACGTAAGGCTCAAGAAGACGGTGGGCCGTATGGCCACCTACCTCCAGGGCTACCCCGAGCTGATGGCCCGCACCAACAACTGGGACCCCGCCGCCCTGGAGCGGTTCCTCGCCGACGAGTTGGTGGCCAACTTCCAAGGCGCCATCGATCAAGTAGCCACCACCGAGCAACTCGAGCACATCGCCGAGCTCATCCCCGAGGAGTGGCTCGCCCCCGCCGCCACCGGCACCCCCGCCCAATGCGTCGAGAAGATCCGGGGCCAGTTCGATCTCGGCTGCGACGGTGTCATCCTCCACGGCGCCAGCCCCACTCAACTCCGCCCCATCGTCGAGGAGTACACCCGCACCCGCCCCACCAAAAAATTCGACCACCTCCCCGCCAACCCCGGCGGCTGATGGCGCGAGCGGTATAGCGTCGGGGCGATGCAAACCGTGACTACTGCTGTGGCCGGGTTGGGGATGCGGGAGTTCACCGGGGGGTCGGGCGATCCGCTGGTGATGCTGCACCACTCGTTTGGGAACCCGGGATGGATGCCGATCCACGAAGCCCTGGCCGCCAACTACACCGTTCATGCCCTGGATTTGCCGGGCTACGGCGGGACCGAGGGGTCGGATCAGCCCGACTGGGCCCGCCACCCCCGTGATTTGGCCCTGATCGTCGGCCAATGGCTGCGGGCCAAGGAACTCGGGCCGGTAGAGCTGGTGGGCTGCGGGTTCGGGGGATGGGTGGCGGCTGAACTGGCCACCATGTCCCCGGAGCGGATCAATCGCCTTGTCCTGGTGGGGGCGGCCGGACTGTTGCCCGAGCAAGGCCGCATCCTCGACCAGTTCCTGGTGTCGCACTCGGGCTACGTTCAGGCCGCCTTCGCAGACAAGGACGTCTACGAGGCCATCTTCGCCAGCAATAACGGCAACGACCCGGATGAGCCTCCCGTTAGCGACGACACGCTGGTGGTCTGGGATATGAACCGAGAGATGACCACCCGGGTGGCCTGGAAACCCTACATGTACAACCGCCGGCTGCGGCCCCTTTTGGGCGGCGTGACCGTCCCCGCTCTGGTGGTGTGGGGCGACAACGACGCCGTGGTGCCAGTGGAGTGCGCCCACGCCTACGTCGAGGCCCTGCCCGACGCCCGATTGGAGATCGTCGGTGACTGCGGCCACGCCGTCGATCTCGAAGCCCCCGAATCTCTCGCCGCCATCATCACAGGAGGAAAAGACTGATGTTCCTTTCGTATTTCACCGAGCAGCCCATGAGCGCTTACCCGGCCGACGAGGGCTTGAAGGCCGGCTACACCTCGGTGCTGTTTTCCAACAAGTACTACGACCCGGTTGAGGGAAGCCGCCTGTTCAACGAGCGCATAGAGGAGTACAAGCTGGCCGAGCAAGTGGGCTTCGACGGGATCATGGTGAACGAGCATCACAATGCCCCGTTCTGCATGCAGGCCCGCATCACGGTGATGTCGAGCATCTTGGCGGCCATCACCGAGCGGGCCAAGATCGTGCAACTCGGCAACCCGCTGCCCACCTACGACAGCCCGCTGATGTTTGCCGAGGAGATCGCTATGATCGACATGATCTCCAAGGGCCGGCTGATCTCGGGCATCGTGCGGGGAGCGGGGCAGGAGTCGGTGTGCCTCAATGCCAACCCGGCTTACAACCGGGAGCGTTTCAACGAGGCCCACGACCTGCTGGTGAAGACCATGACCGACGACGGGCCGTTCTCATGGGAGGGCGAGCACTTCCAGTACCGGGTGGTCAACCCCTGGGCCCGAGTGCTGCAAAAGCCCCACCCTCGCATCTGGGTACCGGGCGTGTTCAGCGCCGAGACCATCCGCTGGGCGGCTCAGCACCGCTATCCCTACATCTCGCTCAATACCCCGCTGCACCTCACCGGAGAGCTGTGGCAGATCTACGACCAAGCAGCCCGGGCGGTGGGCTACGAGCCTGGACCGGAGAATCGCGGCTACCTGTTGCGAGTACACGTGCAAGAAGACGGGGACAAGGCCAGGGAGAACGCCCGGGAATTCATGTGGATGCAGGGCGAGTTCACCGGAATCGGCCACCCTTATTGGACGAGCCCGGCAGGCTACGGGTCGTCGGCTCGACGGCTGGACTATGCCCGGATGGCCAACTCCGAGATCCGAGGCTCACGGGCATCCCGGTTTGAGAAGCAGTTGGCCGCCCGCGAGATCGTGGCCGGCACCCCAGACGAGGTGATCCGCGAGCTTCGAGTGGTGTTGGAGACCTGCCGCCCGTCGATCCTCATGCTGTGGGGCAACGATGGCGGCGTAAACCACGACGACTCTCTGCGCTGCATCGAGCTGATGGGCACCGAAGTGCTCCCCGCACTGCGGGACATGGGCGGCGAACTGGGCCTTCACGACCCCTTCGAGCTGGACAGCCCGATTAGCTTGGCCCTCACCCCGCCCGATGAGCTGAATCCTATTGAGTCTGCTGACGACGAGCGCCCGGAAGACACCTCGGACAGCAAAGCTCTGAACATGTTCCGGTGATCGCAATCTTCATGGGAGCCCAGTAATGGCCGAACAACAACCCCAGGTGTCCTACATCCACGCCGAAGACATGGACTTCGCCGAGGTGAAGAGCCAGCAGCACGCCGACGGCCGCCGGGTGTCGGTGTGGCTGAAGCTGATGGAGCTGACCCAGGAGCGGGCGGTGTACCACACCCGCTACGACCCCGGTCTGGTGCTGGAGCGCCACGGCCACAACAGCGACCACTTCATTTTCGTCATCGACGGCGAGGTCACCTTCGACGAGGAGGTGTGCCGGGCCGGAACCCTCATCAAGCTCCCGCACCTGGCCACGTTCGGCCCCATCAAGGTGAGCGACCAGGGCGCCGAGATCCTGGAGATCTACTTCGGCGACTCCCGCCCCGCCCCCGCCGACAAAGCCGAGCACGCCGCCATCCTCGAGGAGCGCGGCATCACCGAACTCCCCCATCCACCGCTGGACTTGCCCGACTGGTTCGGGCCGAGGACCGACTAAGCGGGAACCGGGATCCCGAACAGCCGAGCGGGGTTGTCGGTCAGGATCTTGCGTTTGCGCTCGTCGCTGAGGTCGTCGCGCTCCACCAGCAGCTTCACCGAGTGGGGGAAGTCACAGTCCCAGTGGCAGTAGTCCGAGGAGTAGCACAGGATGTCGTCGCCCACCTGATCCATCACGTAGGGCAGGACCGACTCGGTTGACTCCACCCCCACGAAGCACTGCCCCGACAGGAAGTACTCCGACGGCTTGCGGTCTAGGACAGGGGCTTGGTCGGGCATCAGCTCGTACTCCTCATCCAGGCGCTCCAACCAGAACGGCAGCCAGCCGCAGCCGGCTTCCATGATGCCCACCCGCATGTTGGGGAACCGGTGCAGTATCCCGCCCACCGTGAAGTTCATCGTGGCCAGCATGGCCCCGAACGGGTGGGTCACGGCGTGCTTCTCCAGCCGGGTGTTGTAGCGGTCTAACACGATCGGCACCTGGTCGGGGGCCTGTCCCCCGCCGTGTACGCACACCGCGGCGCCATGGCTGTCGGCCACCTCCCACACCGCGTCTAGGGCCGGGTGGTTCAGGTTGCGGTCCAGCACGTGCTGGGCGGTCACCATGCCCACGAACACGTCGGGATACTGGGTAAAGCACCGGTCCAGCTCGGCGGCGGCCCGCTCCGGGTCTATCAGGGGCAGCTTGGCCACCAGCTTCAAGCGGGTGGGGTCGTATGCCGCATAGGTGGCCCGGGCGTCGTTCAGCAGCCGGCACAGCTCGTCGGCAAATCCCGGATCGCCCAGCGCCCACTCCTCGCCCGAGCCCGGCGGGAACATGACGGTCACGTCGATGCCCTCGAGGTCCATGTCGGTCATCCGAGGTCCGGGCACCGCCATGCCCTCCCGCTGGAGCGGCGTCTCAAAGTCCAGCTCGCCCGCGGCGTACTCGCCGTAGTTTTGATCATCCTCAGTGTGAATCGGCGATCCCGCCCCCGGCAGGTCGCCGTAGATCTCCTTCATCTTGGCCACGTACTCCACCATCTGGGGCCGCCACTCGGCGCTTATCCCATGGCGCCACTGGGGCGGCTCACCTCCGTGGCCGTCAGAGTCGATCACGTAGTACCCGTACTTGCCCATACCACCATCGTGGCACTTGGGAGGCGTAGCTGCTAGAAGTCAAGCCGTGAGGTTCCAGACATGAAGGCAGTGGTCATCTTCGAGAGCCGCACGGGGAATACCCAGCGGGCCGCCGAGATGATCGGCGGGGAGCTACGGGGCGCTGGCTATGAGGTGTCGGTGCGGCCGGTGCATGGGCTGAAGCTCACCGAGATTGCCGAGGCCGACCTATTGGCCGTGGGCACCTGGGTGGATGGGCTAGTGCTGTTCGGTCATCGGCCGGGGGGCACGGCCAAGCTGATGACGCTGCCTTCGCTGCACCACAAGCCGGTGGCCGCATTCGCCACCTACAAGTGGTATCCGGGCAACTGCATCGACCAGATTGCCGACCTTTTGGCCTACAAGGGTGCCGATGTGATCCACCAGCGGGCGTTCAACAAGGCGCAGCTCGACGTGCTGGTCCCCGAGTTCGTCGACGACGTGTTGGCCGCCGTGGGCGATCCCCAAATGTCGGAGGCATCAGCATGACCATGACCGCCGATGCTCAAGCCGCCACCGAGATGCCCCGGATCATCAGCGTGGACGACCACGTGGTGGAGCCGCCGCACCTGTGGACGAGCCGGCTGCCGACCAAGTACCGCGACGTCGGCCCCCGCATCGAGTACCTGCCCCAGGGCGAGGTGGTGCTCGACGGCGGGACGTACCGGGAGCGCCCCGGCACCGAGGGCCGCAACGTGGCTTGGTGGCTGTACGAAGACCACACCTACTCGGTGAAGCGACTCATCGCCGCGGCCGGATACGCCTACGACGAGCTGTCCACCGAGGGCATCACCTACGACGAGATGCGCCCCGGCTGCTGGCAGCCCCAGGCCCGCATCGACGACATGGAGATGAACCACACCGACGCCTCGCTGTGCTTCCCCAACTACCCCCGGTTCTGCGGCCAGCTCTTCAATGAGCGCCAAGACAAGGAGCTGTCGCTGCTGTGCGTGCAGGCCTACAACGACTGGATGGTCGAGGAGTGGTGCGGCGACTCCGATGGCCGGCTGATCCCGCTGTGCCTGGTGCCGCTGTGGGATGCCGAGCTGGCCGCCGCCGAGATCCGCCGCAACGCCGAGCGGGGCGTGCGGGCGGTGGCCTTCAGCGAACTCCCCACCTGGCTGGGGCTGCCCAGCATCCACTCGGGCTACTGGGACCCTTTCTTCGCCGCCTGCGCGGAGACCGGCACGGTGGTGTGCATGCACATCGGTTCGGGCACCCGCACAGTGTCCACCGCGGATGACGCCCCCGACGCGGTGACCGCCTCACTGATCTTCTGCAACAGCGCGGCCTCGATGGTGGATTTCTTGTTCTCCGGCGTGCTGCACCGCTACCCCGACCTCAAGCTCATGTACGCCGAGGCCCAGATCGGATGGATCCCCTACGCCCTGGAGCGGGCCGACGACGTGTGGGTAACCCACCAGGGGTGGAGCCAGGCCCGGCGCAACATCCCCGAGCCGCCGTCGTTCTACTACTACCGCCAGGTATACGGCTGCTTCTTCAAAGACAGCGTGGGCATCGACCTGCTCGACCGGGTCGGCATCGACAACATCACCTTCGAAACCGACTACCCCCACGCCGACGGCACCTGGCCCAACACCCAAGAGGTGGCCACCCGGCTGTTCGGCCATCTCGACCCCGACGCGGTCTACAAGATCGCCCGCGGCAACGCCATCAAGCTGCTGGGCCTGGACTTCGACTGAACCCGGCCCGAGGCCGGCGGCTGGCTAGCTGGCGGCCAGAGCCTGCCAGATGCGCTCGGGGGTGGTGGGCATGTCGATGTGGGCCACGCCCAAATGGGATACCGCGTCCACCACTGCGTTGTGGATGGCCGGGGTGGAGCCGATGGTGCCCGACTCGCCGATGCCCTTGGCCCCCAGCGGGTTCATCGGGCTGGCCGTCTCGGTGTTGCTCACCTCGAAGCTGGGCAACTCGGCCGCGCTGGGCATGAGGTAGTCGGCCAAATTGGCGGTGCGGGGGTTGGCGTCCTCGTCGTACTGCACCCACTCGAACAGCGCCTGAGCGGCACCCTGGGCTACACCGCCGTGCTGCTGGCCGGCCACCAGCAGCGGGTTCATGATGGTGCCGCAGTCGTCCACCGCCACGTGGCGCAGCAGCTCCACCCCGCCGGTCTCGGTGTCCACCTCCACCACGGCCACGTGGGCCCCGAACGGGAAGGTGGCCCCGCCCTGGTCGAAGTCGAGCTCGTGGGTGATCACCCCGCCGTCGGCGGCCGAGGCCAGATCGGCCCACGAAGCCGACTGGGCAGGCACGCCGGCCACGTGCAGGCCGCCCTCGCCCACCACGATGTCGTCGGCGCTGGCCTCGAGTTGCTGCGCAGCCAACTCCTTGGCCTGGGCCAGCACCTCTTCGCTGGCCTTGAACACCGCGCTGCCCGCGGTCTGGAGTGAACGGGAGCCCAGGGTGCCCGCGCCCCTTGGGATCTCGGCAGTGTCGGATTGGATGAGCCGGATGTTCTCCATGGGCACGCCCAACAGATCGCTGACGATCATCGAGAACGCGGTCTCGTGGCCCTGGCCGTGGGCGCTGGTGCCCACTCGGATTTCGGCGGTGCCGTCGCTCAACACGTCCACTCGGCCGTACTCGGTATGCAGGCCCAGCGGAGCGGTGATCTCCACGTAGGCCGACACGCCAACGCCCAGCAGCTTGGAGTCGCCGGAGTCCCGCCGGGCGGCCTGCTCGGCCCGCAGATCGCCATAGCCGGAAGCTTCCAGCGCGGCGTCGAGCGCCTTCTCGTACTCCCCGGAGTCGTAGTTGGCACCGGTGACGGTGGCGTAGGGGAACTGGTCGGCGCCGATGAAGTTGCGCCGGCGGATCTCAGCAGGGTCGATGCCCAACTCGTCGGCCCCCACGTCCAGCACCCGCTCCAGAATCTGGGTGGCCTCGGGACGACCGGCGCCCCGGTAGGCGGCGATCTGGGTGGTGTTGGTGACCACCGCGTCGCCTACGAACCTGACCTTGGGGATCTGGTACACGCCCTGGGCCATGGTCTGGGTGAGGATGGGCAAGAAGCTGCCGATGGCGGGATAGGCGCCGGAGTCGGCCAAGCAGTGCAGGTTCAAACCGGTAATGCGGCCATCGCCGTCGAACCCCATCTTGGCGGTGAGGATGTGACCCCGCCCCTGCACCAGCGAAACCATGTCTTCAGATCGCGACTCGGTCCACTTCACCGGACGGCCCAGCTCCAAGGCGGCCTTGGCTGCCACCAGGTACTCGGGATACAGGCCGGTCTTGGCCCCGAAACCGCCGCCCACCGCGGGGGCGATCAACCGCACACTGTCGCCGTCGAGGCCGAAGAGGCCGGCGAACCCGTCCTTGAGGCCGATGGGGGCCTGGCTGGGAAAGGTCACGGTCATGCCGCCTTCGGGGGTGCCGGGCTCCACCAGGATGCCGTTGGGCTCCATGGGCACCGCGGCCAGCCGCTGGCTCTCCATCTTCACCTCGGCCACATGGGCGGCCTCGGCCAAGCCGTCGTCTTCGCCCAGTTCGGTGTGGAAGGCCAGGTTGCCGCCCTCGTTCTGGGGCCAGAGCACCTCGGCGCCCTCGGCCAGTGCCTTCTCGGGGTCGGCGTTGGCCGGCAGAGGGTCGTAGTCCACGAACACCGCCTCAGCGGCGTCCATGCCCTGCTCGCGGGTCTCGGTGATCACCGCGGCCACAATGTCGCCCACGAACAGCACCCGTTCTCCGGCGATCTGCGGGCGCTCGAACACCGGCAGCATGGGGAATCCGGCGGTGGCCGGCAGGCCGATGTTCTCGCCGGTGTACACCGCGAGCACGCCGTCCATGGCCTGAGCCTCAAGCACATCGACCTCCGTGATGGTGGCGTGGGCCATCGGCGAGCGCACAAACGTGACGTAGGCGGTGCCCTCGGGGGTGAAGTCGTCGTAATAGCGCTCTGCGCCGGTGAGCAGCCCGGGATCCTCGACGCGAACGACGGAATTCCCCAAAATCGAACCAGAACTCGACACGGTTTTCCCCTTTTTTGTAATCGGGAGTCGGGAGGATGTTAGAACCCCCTTATGGATTTGAGCCAGCTTTACGACCCGGCCCTCGACGAATATGTGCCCGAAGCCATGGACTTCTTGTCGAAGTTCTCGTTTGTATCGGCGGCCCCTGATCTGTCGACCCCCGAGGGTCGGGCCCAAGCCCGAGACCTCGAGTCTCTAGGCGGGGGCATCCTCGCCTCCTCCTTTCTTGATGACGTGGACACGCGCACCTACCTCGGTGCGGCGGGCGACGAGTTGGAGCTGCGGGTATTCGCGCCCGACGGTCCGGCCCGGGCGCTATATCTCGACATCCACGGCGGTGGCTTTTTTATGGGCCACCCCAAGATGGGCGATGTGGGAAATCGGGCCATGGCCCGCAAGCACCAGATCGCGGTGGTCAGCGCCCAATACCGCCTCGCCCCCGAACACCCTTGGCCCGCCGGTCCCGACGACTGCGAGGCCGCCGCACTGTGGGCGCTGGGGCCGGGCCGCGACGAGTTCGGCTCAGTGCCCCTGCTGATCGGCGGGGGTTCGGCCGGAGCCAACTTGGCCGCCACCACGCTGGTGCGGATGCGCGACCGCCACGATGCCGCCGGTGAGTTCATCGGGGCCAACCTGGTGTACGGAGTGTTCGACCTGAGCGGCACCCCGTCGCAGATCAGCCTGGGCAATGTGGAGTTCCGGGAAATGTACGTGGGCGACCACGACACCAAGGGCCGCCAGCACCCCGACATCTCCCCGCTCTACGCCGACCTGAACCACCTGTGTCCCGCACTGTTCACCGTGGGCACCTACGACTACCTCTACGACGACTCCCTGTTCATGGCCGCCCGCTGGCGAGCGGCAGACAACCCCGCCGAGCTGGCCATCTACCCGGCCTCACCCCACGGATTCACCGTGTTCCCCACCAAGATGACCAAAGCCGCCAACAACCGCACCGACGCCTGGCTGGCCGGAATCCTCGATGGCTAGGGGGTTCCCCGCCCTGACGGAATCCTCCTGTAGGTTTTCTCCCGATAGCCGACCAGTAATAGCCGAAGTTATCTGAAAATAACGTAAAGTTGTTTACTGTGGGCGTGCAGGATTGGTACCCTGCAACTATGCCCGCAACCCTGACTGCCCCCACGATGGCCGACGCCGAGCGGGCCGCGGCTGCGGTCTTGGAGGGCGGGGCGGCGTGCGTGATGCTGTTCGGGTCGGTGGCCCGCGAACAGCAGACCGAGGACAGCGACATCGACCTGGTGGCCGTCTTCGACGACCTGGGCGACTACCAGGAGCGCTGGAAAATCCAAGGCCAGCTTCAACACCTGGCCCAGGAGGCCACTGGCCACCGGGTCGACGTCCACGTCACCGATTGGCCCGAATGGGTACATCGCTCACTCCGGATGCAGACCACCTTCGAAAGCGGCGTGAAATTCGACGCCCTTGTATTGGCCGGAAGCCAAACCCCCGGTCCCCGCACCAACTGGAACAAGGAAATCGAATTGCCCTCCACCCACCACGAGGAAGCCGTCCAAAGCCTCCTCCACACAGACCTGTCCCTGACACTGCTTGTTATGGCCTACCGCTCGGAGCCGAGCGACGAGCCGCCCACGCCCTCCCCGGAGATCAACCCGCAAGACCCAGCCCGGAAGCGCTTCGCAGGCATCTGCTCCCAAGCCCATGCAGTCACGGAGAGCGCTCTGACTGCGCTGATCCACTGCCAAAACCAAGAGCGCCCCATGCTCACCCACCAGCTTCACCAGCTGCTCGCACTGGTCAAAGAGCCTTCCCACTCCCGAATCGAAGACGCGCTCCGCCGCATCATCGACCTGGAGGGAAGCGAACGCCCGAACGAGCCCTACATCAACTGGAGGGTCCACGGAACGTACGTCACCTACCGGACCATCCCCTTGAATGCCCCTATCACCGACGACCATGTCCTCGCCGCCCTCGAAACGGCGAGCATCGTCATCGAAGAGATCGCCCAAGCCACCGACGACGAGCGCCTCACACCCCTGCAAGCCACCCTCGACCGAGCCTGGGCCACCTACAACACCGTCAACATCGCCACCGGCAAGCCCTTCCCGCGTTAGCCGGAATTCTGGATGGAGTGGACGGCTAGCCTCTCAACATGAGCCTCTTAGACCAAGTGGTCCCCTCGGCCCGCCACGTTGCGATCGAAGATGTGCCGTTCGTGGACAACATTGCGGTGGGAGCTCGGATGCGGCTGCTCCAGGTGAACGCCGAGGACGGTCTCTATGTGCTGCACGGCTTCATGCCCGCAGGACTGAACGTGCAGACCCACCGCCACCAGGGACCGGTACTGGCCTTCACTCTGAGCGGGGCGTGGGGCTACCGGGAGAACGACTTCATGAATCGGGGCCGCAGCTACCTCTACGAGCCGGAAGGCTCCATCCACACCCTGTTTGTGCCCGAGGATAACGACGAGCCCACCGAGCTGGTTTCAGCCATCTACGGCGATGTGGAATACCTCGACCCCGACGGCAACGTGGAGTACATCTCCAACGCGCAGTCCAACCTGGAGATGTACTACCGCTACTGCGAAGAACAAGGCGTCCCCCGCCCCAACGGCATCCTCCAGTAGCCCTCGCTCAGCCCGCGGTGTCCAGGTGGCGGAGGCGGCCGCGGGTGAGCTGGCTGGCCAGATAGCAAGCCACCGCGATGGCGGTGATGGCCAGAACCCAACGAATGCCGATGACGCTGGCTATCCCTCCTTGCACCAGGATGCTGAGTGGAGCAGCAAGGCCGAAGAGCATCATCCACAAGCTCATCACCCGGCCCCGGTAGGTGTCGTCGCACAGGCTTTGGAGCGCGCTGGTGAGGGTGGGCATGGTGACCATGAAGGCCAGGCCCACCCCGCCCATAGCCACCACCCCCAGCGCGAAGGTGGGCACCACGGCCAACACCATGGTGAACACCGCCACCGCACTGATGCCGATGGTGGTGAGGCGGCTGTAGAGCGCTCCTCGGTCGAACTGGAGCAGCAGCACCGCGCCGATGAGCGATCCAATGCCGAATGCGCCCAGCAGCACGCCGAAGCCAGCAGCGTCCACACCGAAGGCGTCGTCGGCGATTACCGGGGCCAGCCACTGCGTCGGGGAGATGGCCGCGGCCAACATAAAGCTGGCCAGCATCACCACTCGGATACCCTCGACGCTTCTGGCGTATCGGAATCCTGACAGGAAATCGGCGAGAAAGCTGTGGCTCGACGACGCCCCGGGCGGCGGCCGGGGCGGCAATAGGCTCAGCCCGACAACGAGCACGGTAAAGCTGGCCGCGTTGAACCAAAAGGCCGCGGCTGGCCCCCAGAACTGGATTAGCCATCCGCCCAGCATGGGGCCCACCGCCCGGGAGATGTTCCACTGGGTGGAGTTCAAGAAGACCGCGTTGCGCATGGCCCCGCTCGGCACCAGCTCCACCACGATGGCCTGCTGCACTGGCGCTCCCACCGACGCGGTCGCACCTCCGCCAAAGGAGAAGGCCACCAGTACCCAGAACGTCTCGGCGTCGATCTGGACAACCCAGGCCAGGGCCACTGCTACCACCATCTGACCGACCACCGTGGCCAAGAACAGGCGAGTGCGGCTGTAGCGGTCGGCCAGCGACCCCCCGAATGGGCTCATCAGCAGCAAGGGAATCAGCCCGACAGCAGCCGCCACCGTCACCTTCCAAGGGTCGTCGGTGATGTCCTCCACCAGCCAGCCGATGGCGGCCAGATACATCATCGACCCGATGTTGGACACCACGCTGGTGGTCCAATACAGCCGATAGTCCCGATAGCCCAGCGCCTCCACCGAGCGCGGCGCCCGTCGATCAGGACCCTCGATCACCCGCTCTTTCTACTCCCCTGCTCCCTGCGTGGCCGTCATCCGGCAGGTCTGGGGAAAGTCAGGGGCCAGCTGCAGTGACCGTATCGGTGTCGCGGCCGGAGCGGATCACTGTGCCGGGACGGGCATCGGTCAATGCTCCGGCCCGCTGGGTTTCCACCCCGTTCACCAGCACGTGCTCGATGCCCTCGGCACCGCCGGTGAGCCGCCACCCGCCGCCGGGCATGTCCCAGGCGGTGGTAACCGGAGCCTTGGTAAGGCGGGCGGGGTCGAACACCACGATGTCGGCACACCAGCCCTCGGCCAGCCGTCCTCGGCCCCGCAGGCCGTAGTGGCGGGCCGGACGGTCGGTAACCAGGTTCACTGCCTGCTCCAAACTGAGGAGTCCCCGATCCCGCACCGTGTCGCCCACCAACGCCGAAGTGCAGCCCCAAGTCATCATCATGTCCAGATGGGCCCCGGCGTCGGAGCCGCCGGCCAGCACCCGGGGGTCGCCCAGCATCTCGGCCCGCTTCTTCCACGACTCGTCGTCATCGCCCACCACCGGGGGCCCGAATCCGGTCATCAGGTCGTCTTCCAGTGAGATATCGCACATCACATCGAAGGGCTCCCGGCCCCGCTCAGCGGCCAGGTCGCCGATTGTGCGCCCCACCAGCGCCTCCAACGAGGAGGACGACACATCCACCACCGTGGTCTCGGCCCACCGCACCCAGGTGCGGTGAGACGCCTGGGCCGCGCCTTCCACCAGCCGCTGGCGCACCTCGGGACGGGACAGGGCCTCAACCTTTGCGGCGTGGTCCAGGTGCATGATCTCGGCCCAGTCGGGCAGGGTATCGTAGAGCACCCCGGTAGCAAAGTTCAACCGCATCTGCATGACGTCGGGCAGCATGAGCCCCACCACAGTGGCACCCTGTTGTCGGGCGTAGTCGGCGGACCCCAGGCGGTTCTCCAGGTAGTCGTCCTCGCCGGGCCGCACGTTGAACAGGTTCCAGTTCATCGGACGATCAGCGGCCAGCACCATGGCGGTCATCAATTCGTAAGCCTCTGGAGACCACAGGTAATCGATGCTGGGAATGATCTCCAGGGTGGTGCCGGGGTAATCCCGGCAAACCCCGGCCAGCGCCACCATCTCGGCGTCGGTGGCCGACCGAGACGGCACCGGATCGCCGTTGTGGTCGTTGTGGGCCGAAGCCCTGGTAGAGGAGAACCCCAGCCCGCCTTCGGCCAAGCTCTGGGCCAGCAGCGATTTCATGGCCTCGAGCTGCTCATCGGAGGCCGCCTCGCCCACCGCGGCCGATCCCATCGTCAGGCGGCGCACCGTGCTGTGGCCCACCAAGAACCCGGCGTTGACGCCCAGTCCGTTGCCCTCCAGGCGATCCAGCCACGACCCGAACGACGACCATCCGAAGTCCAGCCCGGCCTCCAACGACTCGGTGGGCATGCCCTCCACCCGGGCCAGCATCCGCATCACGTAGTCGGCCTCGTCGGACACCATCGGAGCGATGGTAAAGCCGCAGTTGCCCCCAATGGCGGTGGTGATTCCGTGCAGCGACGACGGCGTGAGGTGGGGGTCCCAAAGCACCTGGGCGTCGTAGTGGGTATGCACATCGATGAATCCCGGGGCCACCGCCAACCCGTCGGCGTCGATCTCCTCGCGTCCGGGCTCGTCGGAACGGCCAATGGACACGATGCGCCCGTCTCGCACCCCGACATCTGCTACCCGACCCGGCGCTCCGGTGCCGTCCACCACCATTCCGCCCCGAATCAAGCAGTCCAACATCGTCATACCCCTGCGCTATCGTCGTTTTCCGGGCAACTGAGCCCAACCCCCCTACCGTACCCGAGACGTCCGACTGGAGTTCCTGATGTCGCCACGCCCTTTGAGGGACATCTTGTGAGGCGGCGAATCGGTGTCGTGGGGGCCGGGTGGACCGGAGCCGTGGCCGGCCGCCTGCTCACCGATGCGGGCTTTGCGGTGGAGGTTCTGGAAAAGACCAGCGTGGTGGGGGGGCATTCTCGGGCCGAGACCATGAACGGGGTGGTGTACGAGCCCAACGGGGCCCACATCTTCCACACCGAAAATGAGGCGGTGAACGAGTTTGTGAACTCCCACGGGCTCACGCGGCCCTACGACCACAAGGTGCTCACCGAGGTGTTCCTGTCGCCCGACGATGACGAGGGCCACTTGTTGTCCTGGCCTCCCCAGGTAGAGGAGCTCAAGGAGCTGCCAGTGTGGCCAACGGTGGAGCGGGAGCTGGACTCCCTGCCAACCCAGCCCACTGGCGACAACTTCGAGGACTTTGTGGTGTCGATGATGGGCCGCACCCTGTATGACCTGTTCATCCGGGACTACACCGCCAAGCAGTGGGGCCGCCCGGCCACCGAGCTGTCGGCCCGCTTCGCCCCCAAGCGGGTGGAGCTACGCCGCGACGGCCACCGGGGGCTGTTTCGGGACCGCTGGCAGTACTTCCCGCCCAACGGGATCAACGAGGTGATCGAGTCGGTGCTGTCCACCGTGTCCGTCACGCTCGACAGCGAGATCACCGTGGACGACGCCGACCGTCTCGGCCAGGACTACGACGCGGTGATCATCACCGCCGCACTGGACGACTTCGCCCGCTGTCCTGGCGAGCTGGAATGGCGGGGCATCGAGATGCGCTCGCGCTTTGAACCGACAGACGACCCCGGCGGCGTGCTTACCCCCGCTTATGTCACCAACCGCCCTTCAACCCGAGTTCCCTACACCCGCACGGTGGAGACCAAGCACGCCACCGGGCAGCAGATCGGTGGCACCGTCGTCAGCGAGGAAATGCCGGGGGCGCCCCGGCGCCACTACCCGGTGCTGACCGCCGACGGCGCCAACGAGCGCCGCAACGCCGAGCTTGGCAAGAAGATCGCCGACCACTTCGACATCCCGGTGTACTTCGCCGGGCGGCTGGCCACCTACCGCTACATCAACCAGGACGAGGCCATCGCCGACGCCATGGCCGTGGCACACCGAGTGGCCGCCGAGCTGGGGGGATAGCCGGTCATGGCCGACGCGATGCCTAAGGGTTGGAGTTTCTGGATCGACCGGGGAGGCACGTTCACCGACGTCGTGGCCCGAACACCCGATGGCGACGTCACCACCGTCAAGCTGCTTTCGGAGAGCCCCCGATACCGCGACGCCGCCATCGAAGCCATCCGGACCCTGCTGGGGCTGAGCGCCGACGAGCCGATCCCGTCGGACCAAGTGGCCGAGGTGAAGATGGGCACCACCGTGGCCACCAATGCCCTGCTCGAGCGCCAGGGCGAGCCCACCGTGCTGGTCACAACCCGGGGCTTCGCCGACGCCCTCCGCATCGGCTACCAAACTCGGCCCGACCTCTTTGCCCTCGACATCGTGCTGCCCGACATGTTGTACAGCCAGGTAATAGCGGTGGACGAACGAGTGCGGGCCGACGGCACCGCCGAGCGGTCACTGGATGAGGACGACGCCCGACAGCAGCTGGCCGCGGCCCACCGAGCTGGATTGCGGTCGGCGGCCATCGTGCTGGTACACGGCTATCGCTATCCCGATCACGAAGCCCGCCTGGCCGAGATTGCCGCCGAGGTGGGGTTTGAGCATGTCTCAGCCAGCTATCAGGTGAACCCGCTCATCCGCCTGGTGCCCCGGGGAGACACCACCGTGGCCGACGCCTATCTCACCCCGGTGCTGCGCCGTCACATCCAAACGGTGGAAGACCAGATCGACACCTCGCTCTTCTTCATGCAGTCCAACGGCGGTCTAGCCCACCCCGACCACTTCCGGGGCAAGGACGCGCTGTTGTCCGGCCCGGCCGGCGGGGTGGTGGGCATGGCCCGCACTGGTGAGGCTGCCGGCCACCACCGGCTGATCGGGTTCGACATGGGCGGCACATCCACCGACGTATCCCACTACGACGGCCGCTTTGAGCGCACTACCGATGCCGTCGTCGCCGGGGTCAGGGTGCGAGCGCCGATGATCTTGATCCACACCGTGGCCGCCGGGGGTGGCTCGATCCTGTCGTTCGACGGAAGCCGATTCCGGGTGGGTCCCGACTCGGCGGGCGCCGAACCCGGCCCGGCCTGCTACGGCAACGGCGGTCCGCTCACCGTTACCGACGCCAATGTCGTTCTCGGCCGCTTGCACCCCGACCACTTTCCGGCAGTGTTTGGCCCTCGCGGCAACCAGCCTCTCGATGCCGCCGCGTCCCGGACCGCCTTCGTTGAATTGGCTGCGGCCATCACAGAGGCCACCGGACAATCGTGGAGCCCAGAGAGGGCTGCTGAGGGGTTCTTGGATGTGGCGGTGCAGAACATGGCCAACGCCATCAAAACCATCTCGGTGCAGCAGGGCCATGACGTGAGCGCCTACACCTTGGCCTGCTTCGGCGGCGCCGGGGGCCAGCACGCCTGTCGGGTGGCCGACGAACTGGGCATGTCCACCGTGTTGATCCATCCCCACGCCGGAGTGCTCTCGGCGCTGGGCATCGGCCTGGCCGACGTGCGCTCGGTAACCGAGCGGGCGGTGGGCCAAACCCTCACCGAGGAGCTGCTAGGCGCCATCGCTACCGACATCGGGGAGTTGGCCGCGGCGGCCTACACCGAGGTGGCCGCCGACCTGCCCCACTCCCACATTCACATTGAGGCCAGCTATTTCTTGCGGTACGACGGATCCGACACCGCACTCGAGGTGGCTGCCGACGACTACCTGCCGGTGGTGGCAGCTTTCGAGAGCCTCCACCAGACCCGCTTCGGTTTCGCCTCTCCCGAGACGCCGATCGTGCTGGAGTCGATCCAAGTGGAAGCCATCGGCCGCAGCAGCCTGTCGGAGACCCTGGCCGAACAGCCCTTCGACCGCTCATCGCCCGAACCCAGCCCCTTGGCCCACCACGAGGCCAGCTTCGAGGGACAGGCCCAAGACATCTCCTTCTTCGACCGGGCCGAGCTGGGATCGGGGGCGGCCATAGACGGCCCCGCGGTCATCGTCGACCCCCACTCCACCACGGTGGTTGAACCGGGCTGGGCCGCGGCGGTGGCCCCAAGCGGCGAACTCTTGTTGCGCCGCATAGCCCCCCGCGCCGGTGCCGCCGTGGGCACTCATGCCGACCCGGTAATGCTGGAGATCTTCAACAACCTCTTCATGAACGTGGCCGAGCAGATGGGGGTGGCGCTGGAGAACACCGCCGCCTCGGTGAACATCAAAGAGCGGCTGGACTTCTCTTGTGCGGTGTTCGACCCCGACGGCGAGCTGATCGCCAACGCCCCCCACATGCCGGTCCACCTGGGCTCGATGGACATGGCGGTCAAGGCGATCATCGCCCGCCATCCCGAAATGGCGCCGGGCGACGCTTTCATCACCAACGCCCCCTACAACGGCGGCACCCACCTGCCGGATGTGACCGTGGTCATGCCGGTATTCGATGGTGACGGCGATGAGATCTTGTTTTTCACCGCCTCCCGTGGTCACCATGCCGACATCGGCGGCACTGTCCCCGGCTCAGCTCCTGCCGACGCGTCGCACATCTCCGAGGAGGGCGTGCTGTTCGATGGCGACGTTCTGGCTCGAGGCGGGCGGTTCCAGGAAGCGGGGATCAGGGACTTGCTCACCGGCGCGGAGTGGCCAGCCCGCAACCCCGACGTCAACATCGCCGATATCAAAGCCCAGTTGGCCGCCTGTCAGAAGGGCGCGGTCTCCCTGGGCGAGGTGATCGACTACTACAGCTTGGAGACGGTGCATGCGTACATGGACCACGTGAGGGCCAACGCCGCCGACTCGGTCCGCCGCCTGATCGATCGCCTAGAAGACTCCTCGTTTACCGTTGCGTTCGACGACGGTTCCCGAGTGTCGGTGACGTTTCGCATCAATCGCGGCCAACGGAGGCTCACCGTCGATTTCACCGGAACCAGCGACCAGCACCCAGGGAACTTCAACGCCCCCCAGCCGGTGTGTCGAGCCGCAGTGCTGTATGTGCTGCGCTGCCTGGTTGACGACAACATCCCGCTCAACAGCGGTTGTCTGGAACCGGTTGAGTTGATCATGCCGTCGCCCAGCATGATCAGCCCCGTCGAGCCCGCCGCAGTGTTCGCCGGGAATGTGGAGACCTCTCAGCACATCGTGGACACCCTGTTCGGTGCAGTCGGCACGGTGGCCGCCTCCCAGGGGACGATGAACAACGTGGTGTGGGGCAACGAGCGACACCAGTACTACGAGACGGTGTGCGGGGGCGCGGGGGCCACCGTCCGGCGGGACGGCTGCGACGCAGTGCACACCGGGATGACCAACGCCCGTCTCACCGACCCCGAAGTGCTGGAGCAGCGCCATCCAGTGGTGGTGGAGGACTTCTCCATCCGACAGGGCAGCGGTGGCGCGGGCCGCCACCGGGGTGGCGACGGGGTGGTGCGCCGCACTCGATTCGAAGAGGCCATGAGCCTCAACGTGCTGTCCTCCCGGCGGGACGTCGCCCCCTACGGCATCGAGGGCGGCTCGCCCGGCGCCGTCGGGATCAACCGCATACTGAGGTCTGACGGCACCGTTGAAACCCATCCCGGCGTGTTTCGCACCGAGGTTGAGCCCGGAGACCGTTTCGAAGTGTCCACCCCCGGCGGCGGAGGCTACGGACCGCCCGAGGATCGCTGAGCGGCCAAGCGGATGCCTTCGACGATGCTGGTGTAGCCGGTACATCGGCACAGAGTGCCGGCCAGAAACTCCCGGATCTCAGCATCGCTTGGCTCGTCGGCTCCTTCGGGGCGCTGGGCCAGCCACGCCACCGTGGACATGATGATGCCCGGTGTGCAGAAGCCGCACTGAAAGCTCATGGCATCGGCGAACGCCTGCTGGACCGGCCCCAACACCGGGTTGCCCGGATCGGACGCTTCAACCAACCCCTCGATGGTGGTCACCTCGCACCCGTCGGCCTGCACCGCCAGCATCAGGCACGAACGCACCGCAGCGCCGTCCACCAGCACCGTGCAGGTGCCGCACACACCGTGCTCGCACCCCAGATGGGTGCCGGTCAGCCCGCATTGGCGGCGCACGAAGTCGGCCAGAGTCGTGCGGGTCTCTGTTTCGGCGGCGTAATCCACCCCGTTGGCCTGGAGCTGAACGGTTCGTGTGGGGCTCATCGACGCTGACTACCAGGTGCTAACCGATGGACGTTCACTTGGCAGACCGAATTCCGGGGCACCATCAGCTACCAGGTAATGCTCTGGCCCGCGTTGGCCCGCAGGATCTGGCCGGTCACATAGCGGGAGGCATCGGAGGCCAAGAACCAGATGAGATTGGCCTGGTCAGAGGCATCGCACACTTCGCCCAGCGGAGATCGGTCCCGCATCAGCTTGAGGTAGCTGTCCATCTCGGCAGGATCCACTTGGCCCTCGGCGTCCCGCAGATGACCGCCCACGAAATTGGTGAGGGTGAAGCCGGGAGCGATGGTGTTGACCCGCACGCCGCTGGGTCCCGCCTCCACCGCTAGCGACTGGGTGAGCATGGCCACCGCCGCTTTTGTGGCCGCATACACCGAAAGTCCTCCCACCGGCGTATTGATGGCGGTGGCCGACACGTTGATGATCGAACCCGTCCCTTGAGGACCCATGACCCGCATGGCCGCCTGACAGCCGAAGAACACCCCTTTGAAGTTGATGGCCAGAACCCGGTCGAGCTCGGTCTCGGTCACGTCCACCACGTCGCCGTAGCTGCCCACCCCGGCCACGTTGGCCATCACATCCAGCCTGCCGAACTCGTCCACGGCGGCGGCCACCAGTGAACTCACCTGATCCGACTGCGTGGTGTCGGTTGCCCGCGACACCGCCTGTCCGCCTCCATCCACGATGCGACTACGGGTGCGGTCTGCCCCATCTCCATCGATGTCACCCAGCACCACCGCGGCCCCGGCGGCGGCCAATATCTCCGCCGCAGCCTCGCCGATCCCGCTGGCCGCCCCGGTGACGCATGCCACCCGCCCGCTTAAGTCAAAGACTCCGAGCCCGTCCATAGGCCCAGTCTGTCTTACCGCTATCTGGCTTGCCCCACCGCCGCGCCGGTGCGAGTCTTGGGCCATGGCGGTGGAGCTGGAATGGCTGGTGGACCAACCCACCCAATCCAACCCGGTAATGGTGGTGGCTTTGGAGGGCCTGTTCGACGCGGCCGACGCGGCCACCACCGCAGTGCGCTTGATGAAGGAGAGCGCCAACGGCGTCGAGCCGCTGGCCCGCATTGATCCCGAGAAGTTCTTCAACTTCCAGGATCGCCGCCCCGAGGTCCGCCTAGACGACAACGGCCGGCGAGTCATCGACTGGCCGATCACCGAGGTGCATGCGGTGGAGCGTTACGGCGCCAAGCATCCCTTGGTAGTGGTGGACGGAGTGGAACCCCACCTGCGGTGGCGGACCTTCGCCGACTACTTGGTGGAGGTGGCCACCGAGTGCCGGGCCGGGCTGGTGGTGACCCTGGGAGCCATGGTCGGCCTGGCCCCCCACACCCGGCCGCTGGGGGTGGTGGGCAGCTCCACCAACGCCGAGCTGGCCCGCATGTTCGGCTTGGGCCGCCCCACCTATGAAGGCCCCACCGGACTGGTGGGCGCACTCCACGACGCCTTGGACCGGGCTCAAATACCGGTCATCTCCCTGCGGGTGTCAGTGCCCCACTACGTGCCCGGACCGCCCAACCCCGAGGCCACGCGGTCATTGCTCAAGCGCTTCGAGCTGATCACCGGCATCATCACCGACCATGCCGAGCTCGACGAGGCCGCAGCCGCCTGGCGGGAGCGAGTGGACTCTGCGGTCGCGGGGGACGACGACCTCAAGGACTACGTCGCCCAACTCGAACGGCAGATCGACGAGGCCGACGACCTCCTCCCCACCGGCGACGACCTCGCCACCCAATTCGAGGCTTTCCTCCGCGACCCCTGGAAGTAGACGCCGGCCAGAGCCAGCAGGGGCCAAGACCCAACGCACGCTCAGCAGCAATCTGCGAACGATGGAGCAAGCGCCCAACCCGTCAACACATCTGACCGCAGGGAAACCCCACGGGATTTCATTAGGTAGCCCAAAATCTATCGCCGCCCCATAACGCGAAAAAGCAGGGCCGCGAATAATCCAACAAGTACGGCCATAATTGATCCGCCGAAACGGGGATCGTCGGGGTATCGCCGCCCCATAAAGCGATGAAACACATCTAACACTGCCAGAGCGGCGACAAAAATCAGCGGCTGCACAAGCCAGACCGGTAGCGGGAGGTGGTAGAGGGCCAGGAACATTCCCCCTCCAATGCCGACATTTGCGACAAGATTCGCGGCATCGGGCCCGTCCTTGACGAATCGGCCGTATCGGGGATCGTCGGGGTATCGCCGCCTCATGACGCGAAGAAACGCACCAAAGGCTGCAAACATGACGCTGAGCATTAGCAGGCCCCTAAGCCAGGTCGGTAGCGGGAGAAGGTCGAGGAGGGGTTGAACGCCAAAGACAACGCCTGCTCCAATGCCGATCCACGCGACAAGGGGAGATCGCCCGCGTGGCCGCTGGGGGTTGCGGGGCTTGGCAGTCTCCGGTGTCTGGGCTGAAACCATGCCGTCAGGGTAACCGCTTGCTGTGAAGCGCTAACCACCAGCATGTCGGCGACGAAAAGCTGAACCCCCACCCCCACCGGCGACGACCTCGCCACCCAATTCGAAGCCTTCCTCCCGCGACCCCTGGAAGTAACAGCTTTCAGTATATTTCAATGCTTTACAAGTAGAACAGCGCCGAATCATATGATCCGACGCTGTTCCAAAGAGATCGATAGGATCTCCGTTGGTGGGGCTGGCATGGTGCAAGGACAGCCTCCAAAGCTCACTCCTTGGGGGTTCGAGTCCCCCCAACTCCACCGCCCACTATAGCGCGGCGATGCTATGTCGTCGCCGTTCCCGCCAGTACACGTCAGCTTCCCCACCTCGGCGCTGGCCCGCCACCAGATGCGCCAATCCGCGGGGCGGGTTGAACCTCCCCGGGTTTTATGCAGGCTGGGTGTCCCTGGGGTTCGCGTAGGGCTGATAGTGGATTCACGCTGCCGGTGATTGCTGATGTCGAGCTTCGAACTCGACTGGTGTGAGCATGCTAAGCGATGTGTGGCGTCGCTGGCGGTTGTGCCAGATCTCGAGATACTCGAAGATCGCGTTGGCCAGCTCGGTGCGGGTGCGCCAGCGCTGCCGGTCGAGGAGCTCGACCTGCATGCGTGACCAGAACGACT